>JACPFR010000027.1 GCA_016182905.1 Elusimicrobiota bacterium | reverse complement strand
CGCATCTTCGAGGTGCCCAAGCCGCAGGCGGCGGAGCCCATGGCCCGCAGCGTGGGTCTTAAGGAGATGTCCAAGATCATCGGAGCCGACAAGCTCCAGGCCGAGCTCGCCAAGGTCCTCGGCGACCCGGACGCGAAGCCCTCCCTCTTCGCCCGGGCCAAGGCCTGGGTGGGCAAGCTCTTCGGCGCGACGGTGGAGAACCCCGTCCTGCCCTGGGCCGTGCTCGACACCTGGGTGGCGGCGACGCACCCCTACCTCAAGGGGCGCTTCACCAAGAACGTCGACAACAACCCCGACAGCGAGACCCACGGCACGCACACGGCCAGCACGGTGATCGGCGTGGACCGCTGGAACTACGCGGGCCGCAACTACAACATCTTCCCGGGCGGCTCGGCGTCCGAGAGCGACATCCTCTTCAAGATGAACATGGCGCAGGAGGACGGCGCGATCGGCACGACCCACTCGTGGGGCGATGGCTCCGGGAACCCGGACGGCGCCATCGAGAAGCTCTTCATCAAGGGCGCGGAGAGCGGGATCCACCACTCCGTCTCCGCGGGCAACGCCGGCAGCCGCAAGAACACCGTCGGCGGCCCGGCCATCGCGGTCTATGAGACCGACCTCGTCATCAACGGCAAGGTCATCGGCAAGGTCAAGCGCATCAAGGCCATCGCGGCCTCCGACGCGGACAAGAAGACGGCGTCGTTCTCCTCGCGCGGCCCCGGCAGCCGCATCACCTCCACGAAACCGGAATACAAGAACTACCCGCAGAAGCCGGACGCGTCGGGCGTGGGCGTCAACCTGATCGCCGCCGTGCCCTCGGGCGCGACGGTGCCCGAGCTCGGCGGCCCCGGCGCCGCGATGTCCGGGACGTCGATGAGCAACCCCGGCGTGTTCGGCGCGTTCCTGCTGCTGACGCGCGGCATCCTCGTCCTGCTCAAGGACGGCCTGCCGGCGGGCGACGCGAAGCAGCGCACGCAGCTCGCCATGGACCTGGCGCGCTACGCGATGACCCGGACCGCGGAGAAGGTGGCCGGTCCCGACGAGGTCGGCGACGGCTTCATCAACGTGTGGGCGGCCTTCGAGCTCGCCGGCAAGATCCTCAGAGACGCGACGAAGGACTAAGCTCTCCCGCGAAGCGAAAAGAAAGCCCTCCGGCGCCCCGCGCCGGAGGGCTTTCGACTATCCTTGAGGAGTCCGGGTCTTATTCGGCCGTCAGGACGGGAAGTTCGCGCGATGCTTTCCGCGGGTCGAGGACGACATCCCCGCGATGTCCCGCTACGCGGATCTCCTTCGCCTGAGGCGCGAAGGCGAAGGCGAGATAGTAGCGGCCCGCCGTCAAACCGCTGAAGGAGAATCGGCCCTCGGCGTCGGGCTCCGCCGACGCGACGAGCCCGGCGGCGTCGAGCAGGTAGGGCGCTCCGGGATCGGACTTCCGGTACAGCGCGACCTTCAGCGGACGCGGACCCGCAAGCCTGCCCGAAATCCGCCCGGGCTTGAGCGCGCCGCCGCCCGTCAGGCCGAGCAGGCCGGCCGGTATGCCGCGCGGGGCGGCCTCGCCGCGCTTGGCCCAGACCGCCGCCTGGGCGGCGTCGCCGAGATGCGCGTAGGCCAAAGCGATGCGCGACGCGCCCACGGCCCCGATCCGGTGCGCCGTCTCGTCGGCCAGCGCGCCCAGGGCGCCCAGGGCCTCGGGCGAGGGCGGGGCCGCGACGAGGTGCTCGAGGAGGAGCGCCCGCGCGAGGTCGTCGCCGTGCTTCACGCCGAGCATCAGCGCGCTCCTCAGGCCGGCGGGATCCATGAGCTTGGCCTGACGCTCGTAGAGCGCGCGCAGCGACTCCAGCCGCCCGGCTCCGGACGGCGGGAGCCGCGGCGGCGGCGCGAGCGGGAGGTCGTAGGCCGTCTGGCCGGGCCTTCCCTCCTCCTCGGTCAGGACGACGAACAGGCGGCGGCTCTCGACGGCGGACGACGGCGAGGGCCTCCAGGCGCCGTACAGGACCACCGCGGCGATCGCGGCGAGGGCGTTGGCCGCCGCCCACGAGAGAAGCGGCCGGACCGGCGCCGGCCGCGGCGCGAGGCACGCGAGCGCGTTGGACATGGCCGCGTACGCCGCCAACGAGCAGAAGAGGAGGTTGGCGAAGGGCTCGAGAGGGTTCAGAGAGCCGAACGGGAACCAGACCTTCTGCGAGACCTCGAACCAGACCGAGAACGACCAGCGCAGCAGGAGGACGGCCAGCGCCAGCAGGAATCCTCGCGCCAGGAACAGCGCCGGGCTCCACTTGCGGCCTCGCGCCGCCGCGACGATCAGCCAGGCGAACCGCGCCAGGGCGGCGAGCAGCAGCAGCGTGACGGCCGCGGTGAAGGCTCGGCGCGGGGCCGGGCGGGACAGCGCCTCGTGCGCGACGGAGAACAGCGCCCAGCCCGCGCGGCGCGGGAGGATGAAGTCGAGCGTGACGGGCAGGCGCGAGGCGAAGAGCATGGCCGTCAGCGCGGCCCCCGCGCCGAGAGCGGGCGCGACGGCCCGCCGGGCCTCAGTTCCCGTCTTGGTCAACGGTGACGACCGGCTTCTTCGTGAATTTCGCCAGGACCGCGGCCGCCTTCGAGGCGTCGCCGACGGCGACGACGGTCAGCTCGTCGGGGCGGATGAACACCTCCGCCGCGCGCCGGGCGCCGGCGCCGGTGACGGCCTGCACGCGCTCGACGTAGGAGTCGTACCAGCCGTCGGGCAGGCGGCGCATCCGCAGCTTGAGCACCGCCTCGGCGACCCCGTTCTGGGTCTCGAGCGAGCGCGCGAAGCTCCCGGCGAGATAGGCCTTGGCCTGATTGAGCTCCTCGGCGGACGGCTCGTCCTTGCGGATCCGCTCGAGATGGCCGATGATCGCCGCGAGCGCCGGCTCCGCCACCTCGGTGCGCACGGGCGTGCGGATCTTGAACAGCGAGCCGGTCAGGCGGTGCTCGAGGCGGCTGCTGATCCCGTAGGTGTAGCCCTTGGTCTCCCGGATGTCGCGCATGAGCCGCGAGGAGAAGGAGCCGCCGAGCACCTGGTTGGCGAGCAGCAGGTCGAAGTACGCGGGATTGTCCTCGCGGACGGCCGGGTTGCCGAGGAGGAAGGACACCTGGCTCGACTTCGGACGGTCGAGCAGGTAGACGACCCGCTCGGCCTTCCCCCGCGGCACGGGCGGGGCGTCGGCGGGGGCGGGGCCGCCGTGCCAGGTCCCGAAATGCCGGAGGGCCAGCGCCTCGGCGTCGCGCCGGGAGAGGTCGCCGACGAGGACGAGCAGCGCCCCGCTCGGCGTGAACAGCCGCTTGTAGGCCGCGGCCACGCGCGCGCGGTCGATCCGCTCGATCGAGGCGTCCGTCGGCGCGGTCACGGAGTAGGGATGCCCCGCGAACGTCTTCTTGTAGAACGCGACGCCCGCCAGGAAGTCGCTCTCGGCGCGCGCGGCGGCGAGCTCCTCCTTCATGTTCGCCTTGCGCAGGGCGACCTCGGCCTCGGGGAACGAGGGCGAGCGCACGACCTCGGCCAGCAGGGACGCCATCGCGTCGGCCTTGTCCGCGAGCGCGGAGGCGCGGAGCACGACCGCGTCGGGCTCGGCGCCGGCGGAGAGGGAGCCGCCGAACAGCTCGGCCGCCTCGGCGATCTCCTTCGACGACTTCTTCGCCGTCCCGTCCGTCAGGAGCTCGGCCAGCGCCTCCCCCAGGCCGGCGTCCTCCGCGGGGATCGCGGCCTCGCCGCCGGGGAACGCGAGGCGCGCGGTGACGAGCGGCACGCGCTTGTCGGCGACGAGCACCACCGTCATCCCGTTCCTGAGCCTCCACTCCTGGCGCGGCGGCAGCTTCACCGCGCGCATCGGCGCGACCTCGGGAGGCTTCGACATGTCGACGGGGGCGGCGGCGGCGAGGGCGGCCGAGAGCAGGACGAGGGACGCGATCATTCGCCCCCCCCGGCGGCGAGCTCGAACCAGGTCGCGGCCGCGGGCGACAGCCGCGCCGCGGCGGCGCGGCGGATCTGCTCCGGCGTGACCGCCATGAAGCGCGACAGCTCGCGGTTGGCGGCCTCGGGATCGCCGTCGAGCAGCGCCGCGTAAAGGAGACGCTGCGCGCGGCCGAGGCTCGTCTCCTGGCCCCGCAGCCAGTCGGACCGGAACTTCGTCTTCACCCGCTCGAGCTCGGCGGCGGCCAGGCCGTCCTTAGCGAGCTTGGCGACCTCCGCCTCGACGAGCGCCTTGAGCTCGGACGAGGCCTTCTCGCGCTTGTGCACGACGAAGCCGCCGAAGGCTCCGGGCGCCTTGTACTCGTCCGCGTCCGAGATCGGGAAGCCGAGCCCCCCGTCGAGCGAGACCGCGGTCTGCGACTCCTTGACGAGCCTCTGGTACAGCCGCGAGCTTTTCCCCGAGAACAGGGCCTTGCCGAGCAGGAGCAGCGCGTAGTAGTCGTCCGTGCCGCGCTCGGGCCCGCCCTTCCAGGTGAAGCCGAGCGCCGGGAGCTTGGCGTGCTCGTCGACGAGCTTGACCGTCCGCTCGCCGGCCGGGGCGGGCTCCGTCGTGTCGGCGGCCTTCGGCCGGGGCTTGGCCGGGATCGGCCCGAAATACGCCTCGACGAGCCGGCGCGTCTCGGCCGGATCGATGTCGCCGACGATCGCCACGATGATGTTGTCGGGCGAGTAGTAGGCCTCGAAGAAGGCGCGGACGTCCTTCAGGGAAGCGGCGTCGAGGTCCGCGAACGAGCCGATCGTCGGGTGGGAGTTCTGCCAGTTGGAGAAGGTGTGCGAGGCCATGTCCACGTAGAGCAGCGAGCCGTAGGGCTCGTTGTCGACGCGCATGCGCTTCTCCTCCTTGACGACCTCGATCTGGTTCTTCACGGACTCCGGCGCCACGTTGAGCGCGCCGACGCGGTCGGCGTCGAGCCACACGGCGACCGGCAGGGCGTTGGAAGGCGCCTGCTCGTAGTAGAAGGTGAAGTCCTCGTGCGTGGACGCGTTGTTGTCGCCGCCGTAGGTCTCGAGCAGCTTGTCGAAGTCCCCCCTCGGCACGTGCTTGGAGCCCTCGAACATCAGGTGCTCGAAGAGATGGGCGAAGCCGGAGAGGCCCGGCGCCTCATGGCGCCCGCCGACGTCGACGATCATCGTCATCGCGGCGACCGGAACGGCGGCGTCCCGGGACAGGACGACGCGCAGGCCGTTGGCCAAGGTGAAGCTCGAGAAGTCGATCCGGGGAGCCGATTCGGCGGCGCCGGCCGGGACGGCGCCCATCAAGGCCGCCAGCAGCAGCGCTCTCATCGTCATCTCCGTCCTTTGATGCGGATCGCCTTCGGCAGCTCGACCTCGGCCTCGAGCCGCTTCGCCGGACGCTCCTCGCGCGGACGCTCGGCGAGCACGACGACGCGCGGGCTGTCCATGCCGTAGGCCGAGCCGTCGAAGCCCCCCCAGCTCTGGAGATAGGTCAGCCCGGCGCGCTCGAGCTGGCTCTTGATCTCGGTCAGCGTGTAGACCCGCACGCTGACGAACGACGGCGTGCGCTTGCCGTCGGCGTCGACGATGACGCGGCGGTTGTCCAGGCGCCCGCGCTCGAAGTCGAAGCCGATCTGGTCGAGCACGACGGAGCTCTTGCGCTCCTCGCCCTGCTCCCAGAAATTCGGCTCGAAGTGGCGCATCAGCCACTCCTTGTTGAGCGTGTCGAGCAGGAGAAGGCCCTTGGGCTTCAGCGCCTTGCGCGCGGCCTCGAGGCAGCGCAGGTCGTCCCGGTCGTTGGGCAGCTGGCCGAAGGCGCCGTCGAGGCTGACCACGGCGTCGATCTCGCTGCGGTAGGGGATCGCGCGGGTGTCGGCCTTCATGAAGTGGACGTTGAGCTTCTCGCCCTTGGCCGCGGCGCGCGCGACGGACAGCGCGCGCTCGTCGGGGTCCACGCCGAGGACGCGGTGGCCGCGGCGGGCGAGCTCGATCGTGCGCCGGCCCGAGCCGCAGCCGAGGTCGAGCACGCGCGAGCGGGGCTCCAGGCGCATGAAGCGCTCGACGCCGTCGATCTGCTGCTTGACCTGGGAGTGCGGGCGGCGGGGGTCGTCCTCGAGGTGCATCCGCCACCAGGACAGCGCCTCTTTTTTCCTCACCCGCGGATTCTATAAAGGAAGCCCTCCCGCGGATATAGGACTTTAGACCCAGACGAGCCTGAGCCCCCGGACCCTCCCGCGCGGCCGCCGGGCCGGCTAACCTCCTATCACCAAGCGCTTTCCTCCTCCTACCCTCGAAAGAGGGATCCCGGAAGACGGCGCAGAAGCCCGCCTCACTTCCCAGGGAGGCGGGCTTCTTCAATTTTTGATACGATGCCCGCCATGGAATTCAGGCTCGGCGTCGTCCAAAATTCCCCCAAGTTCCTCAAAGCGCCCCAGAACATCAAGGCGTGCTTCGAGCTGATGGACCGCCAGGAAGCCGATCTCTGGGTCCTTCCCGAGTTCTTCGCCTCCGGCTACAACTTCAAGACCAAGAAAGAGGCGGCCAAGTGCGCCGAAGGCGCGAACGGCCCCCTGATCGGCCTCCTGCGCGCCTACGCCGCGAGCCGCGACTGCGCGATCGTCGCGGGCTTCCCCGAAAAAGCGGGCTCCAAGCTGTACAACTCGGCCGTCCTGGCGCAGGGCGGCAAGAGCCGCGTCTACCGCAAGACCCATCTGTTCGGCGGCGAGAAGAAGTTCTTCACCCCCGGCGACACCGGCTTCTGGACCGAGAAGGTCAAAGACGTGTCGGTCGGCGTGATGGTCTGCTTCGACTGGTTCTTCCCCGAGGCCGCCCGGACCTTGGCCCTCAAGGGGGCGGAGATCATCGCCCACCCCTCGAACCTGGTCCTCCCTTGGGCGCCCGAGGGCATGAAGATCCGCTCCCTCGAGAACCGGGTCTTCTCCGCGACGGCCAACCGGGTCGGCATCGAGCGCGGCCTGCGCTACATCGGCCAGTCCCAGATGGTCTCCCCCAACGGGACCTTGCTGGTCCGCCTCGGCCCCGAGCAGCCCGCCGCCGCGGTCGTCACGATCGACGCCTGGACCGCCAAGAACAAGAAGGTCCACCCCGCCTGCGACTTATTCGACGACCGCAGGCCTGCTTTATATGGCCGCTAAGCCCCCCAAGGCGGACCGCCGCCTGGCCCCGCGCCCTTCCCGAGATTCCATCTCCGACGTCGCCGACCTGATGTTCCCCCCGGACGCCAACATGCACGGCACCGTCTTCGGCGGCAAGGTCCTGCAGATGGTGGACAAGGCCGCCTCCGTCTGCGCCATGCGCCACTCGGGCAAGCCCTGCGTGACCGTGGCCATGGAGCGCGTCGAGTTCCTGGTCCCGATCCACGTGGGCACCTTCCTGATCGCCAAGGCCCAGGTCAACCACACCGGCCGCACCTCGATGGAGATCGGCGTCGAGGTCTACGCCGAGGACATGCCCGGCGGCAGCCGGGTCCACACCAACTCCTGCCTCGTCACCATGGTCGCCGTGGACGACCAGGGCCGCCCCGCCCCCATCCCTCCCCTCCTCGTGGAGACGCCGGACGAGAAGGAGCGCTGGATCGCCGCCGAAGCCCGCCGCAAAGCCCGCTCGGGCTCGAAGTAAGCTTCTTTTCGGCCTTTCCGCGCCCGCCCCTCGCGTTTCGCGTCCATTAAGCGTCGTTTAGGCTCATTATGACCCCGCTTATAGGTCTTTTCTAGGCCCTATGGAGGGTGCCAAAATAACCCCCCGAATCAGTAACAAATGGTACTTGACGGACGAATGCCTCGTGGTATAATTTTGTCAGTTCCCGTCGATTCGTCGACGAGAAGGCCCTGCCGAGGGGCCCGTACAAGTCGCAATACGAGGTGTACAAGCATGCAAGGCAAAGTGAAGTGGTTCAACGACCAGAAGGGCTTCGGGTTCATCACTCCCGACGACGGCAGCGCGGACGTGTTCGTGCATCACAGCGCGATCCAGTCCGACGGCTTCCGCTCCTTGAGCGAGAACCAGGCCGTCCAGTACGATCTCCTTCAGACCGAGAAGGGCCCGAAGGCTGCCGGCGTCGTCAAGCTCTAACTCAGAGCTAGCTCCGGGTAAAAAGCCCCCCGACCGCTTCAGCGGCCGGGGGGCTCTCTTTGGCGGGTGCGTTGCGACCCGAATGGGCATGAAACGCTTCCTGGACGACCTTTTGGGCCGCCAGCCGGCCCCGAACCGCTCCAACGGATTCTTTCCGATCGGTCCGATGCCGCAGGCCTTGCTCCGCTGCCGCCAGGGCCGCAAGGCCGCCATGAACCCGCAGCCGAAGCGCCCGGTCACCCGGCGCCGGCCTCAAAACCCCGTTTAGAGACTCCGGTCTCGTAACCTTTATGACATTGACACCCCCGGGAGGCCCCTCTATACTTCACGGGTAATGCCGCCTCCCCTCCTCAAAGCCCCTCTCCTCGCCCTCGCGGCGCTTTTTTTTGGCCAAGCGGCGCGGGCGCAGATCGACATCGTCGAGAGGCAGGGCAACGTCGAGGTCTACCTGCCCCGGGTCCAGAGCTGGAATCGGGTCACCGAGGTGCCCTGGCGCGTCGAAAAGGGCGATAAGATCCGCACCGGCGGCGGCTCCACGGCCTCCCTCCTGACCCCGGACGGCTCGAAGATACTCCTGGGGGCGTCCTCCGAGTTCACGGCCGAGTCCTCCGCCGCGGTCGGGACCATGGCCCTGTTCAAGCTCGAGGTCGGCACGCTCAAGGCCTGGGTCACCAAGACCCTCAACCGCCGCTTCCAGGTCCGCACGCCGACCGCCGTCTGCTCGGTGCGCGGCACGGCGTTCTCGGTCGACGTCGCCGCCTCCCGGGCCACCTTGATCGACGTCAGCGAGGGTGTCGTCGGGGTCAAGACCTTGCTCGGCGAGGAGATCGAGCTCGGCGACGGGCGCACGATGCGCTCCATCCGGGTCATGCCCGACCAGCCGCTCGAGCGGGCGGCCGAGCGCGCCGCCGCCGCCGCGGCCGCCGCGGCCAAGCCCGCCGCCCCCGCCGCCGCCCCCAAGGTCATCGTCGCGGAGCGCAAGCCGCTGAAGCGGCTGGAGAAGACCACCGCCCCGCGGACGGTGGACGACGATTTCAAGAAGGACGTCGAGCGCGAGGTCGCCCTCGGCCAGTCCAAGGAAGCGATCCAGGCCGCCGCCGCCGTCGAGTCCCGCCGCGCCGAGTACCAGGAGGGCAAGACCCTCATCGACGCGTTCGGCAAGCGCGTGCGCCTCGAGGAGTACGTCGTGCGCCCCGCCGCCGACCAGTTCAAGCTCGTCGCCCTCTCCGAGCGCGCCGACCGTTTCGACTACTTCTACTATCAGGCCCGCTTCAACCAGACCCTGCCCGCCGACCTGACCGCGGCGACGCGCTACCTGACCGGCAAGTCCGGCGCCGCCCCCGACTACTTCATCACCGAGTTCGAGACCGGCCGCTCCAACACCCGGGACTCCGTCGTCGAGATCGGCACCGGCGGCCACCTCGTCAACTCCCCCCTGACGGCCGACAAAGTCGCCTACGACGGCCAGACCAACACCTTCACCACCGAGACGGCCGGGACCGCCTTCTGGACGACCCTCTTCGACAATTACTCCTACAAGATCAACGGGACCGAGAAGTACGGCTGGGAGCCCGCGGCCGGGGCCAACATCACCTCCTACGACTACGCCGTGGGCGGCATCCACACGCGCATACTCGGCGGCGGCGCGGACTGCGCCCTGGCCGGCTGCGCGGTCGCCGCGCCCGTCAACTGCACCTCCACGGCCTGCGAGAACGCCGCCCGGCCCTCCGCGATCACCCAGCCCGAGGGCGCCGGCGTCTTCCACGACCGCGTCACCATCACCTACGCCTTCGACGGCACGATGGAGATGTACGACTTCTACGTCGTCTCGGACGAGGGCCGCGTGGCGACGAAGGCCGACTTCAGCGGCGTGACGAGCGGGGCGCGCTACAAAGAGAAGCTCGTCCAGCACAACTTCCAGCAGCGCATCATCGCCTCCGAGTTCGGCGGCCGCAGCATCGACATCGTCGTCGAGCCCAAGATCCTGATCAAGGCGGGGGTCCTCCAGTGAGGAGGCTCCTCCTGGCGCTGGCGGCGGGCCTGGCTCTCGCGAGTCCCGCGTCCGCCGGCCCGGCCCAGACGCCCTGGCCGATGCGGCTAGGGAACGCCCAGCACACGAGCTCGACGACCGCCGGCGGGAGCATCGGCAACCCCCGCGTCTATTGGAGCCGGCAAGTCCTCGGCAGCGGCGACTTCTCGGGCGGCGTCGGCACGGTGCGGCCGCGCTACGGACCCAGCATCGGCCCCGACGGGACCCTCCTCGTCCCTTCGTTCGACCGCCTCCTGGCTCTCAATCCCTCCGACGGCGCCACGCTCTGGCAGACGGGGGCGACAGGCGCCAAGATCTCCCAGCCCGCGGTCACCGACAACGGCCTCGTGATCTATTCCAGCCAAAACGTCGTAGTGGCCGTTTCCACCAACACCGGCGCCGTCCAGTGGACGGTCGATCCGCGCGGCCCCTTCACGACCTTCAACTTCCCCGGAGGCTCGCCTGCGATCGGGGCCGACGGCTTCATCTACCTCGGCGACCAGGACGACGAGCGTGGCCTGGGCACCTATCCTTCCTACATCTACAAGATCGACGCCAGCACGGGCGGCGTGGCCTGGCGCACGAAGGTCGGAGCGAGCAGCTACTCGGGAGCTCCCGCGATCTCCACGGACGGGGCGCAGGTCATTTATCGCGGGAATTATACGGGCACGATCTCGCTCGCCAGCGCCACCGGCGTTTTCATCAGCAGCCACTACCCCGGCGGCTGGGCGGACTCGCTGGCGCTATCGGTGGACGATCAGGGCTTCGCCTACTTCACCTCGGAGAACGCGGCCTCCGGCGGCGAATATCTGATGAAGATGGACCTCCTGACGAACACCACGATCTGGCGCACCGCTGGCGCGGGGTCCGACAGCAACACGACCATATTCAGCCCGATCATCGCTCCGAGCCGCGTGATCGCCTCGAACGGATTTTCCAACCTCCAAGCCTTCGACCGGACCACCGGCGCCGCCTCCTGGACCTACTTCCCGACCGCCAGCCTGCAGTACGGCGGCGCGCCGACCTTGGTCAACGGCACGTCGCTCTATTTCCTCGACGACGGCAAGCTCGTGTCGCTCGACCCCGCCACCGGCGCCGTCAACTGGACGATGAACTACGCCGGGAACGACGGCTACGCGCAGTGGGGGTCCGGCGGCATCGCCGTCAGCAGCACCGGCGCGCTCTATTTCACCCACACGCAGACCTCCGGACGCAACGCCTACGCCGTCGCCGACTCGGGCGCGCGCCAAGTGGTCGGCATGTCCTCGTCCTCCATCGTCGCGCAAAACGGGAGCGTGTGGACCTCGACCGTGGTCTTCGAGACCCGCGACGGCGCGAGCGCTCTCCGGGGAATGGCCTCGCTGGCGATCTCGCAGACCGCCACGACGGGACTGGCCTACAACGCCTCCGCCACGACTTACAGCGTCGTCGGAAACCTCGTCAACGGACAGTACAGTTCCAGCGAAACCGGCTTGCTGGGTCTGTCCGTGGAGGCGAACCTCAACTCGCTGAGCCACGCGAACTGGAGCACGTTCTCCTCCACGCTCACCGCGACTTTGATCGGCGTGGGCGCGACCGCATCGATCGTGACGCGCGAGACCCGCGCCTCGACTTTCACGGTGACGCTCTCGACGCCCTCGATCGAGGACGACGGGACCGGCCGCATCGTTCAGGTGACGACCTTGACCTTCACCGTTTCCAATTCGACCGGCGGCCGGGTCTCGAATTTCCCGGTCGGCCTGGACCGGACGAATTTCACCGGAACCTGCAACGCGGTCGCCCCGGAATCCTCCTTGACCCCGGCCTCGAACTACTATCTGACCGACAGCACGGGGCAGGTGAGCGTCGCCTACCGCCTGCGCTACAGCGAGTCGGGGACCCTCCTATGCGCTCCCGCGCTCGCGCTTCCGTACGTCGCGCCGACGGTGACCGCCTACGCGCTCGGACTCCCGAATCTGCCGGTCGTCCTCGCCGACGCCCGCGCCTCGACGTTCACGGTCTCCTACTCCTCGCAGGCGCTGCAAAGCGACGTGCGGCGCACGACGATGACGGTGACCGTCTTCGACCCTCTCGGCAGCACCGTACCGGCGACGATCGTCCTGCTCAAGGACATGGTCGGCGCCGCCTACTTCCTCTACGGCTTCAACGGGATCCTGGCCGGCCCGACCGTGACCTGCGGCGGGACCCAGCTCATCGGGTACACCGACTCCCTCGGCCGCGCCCAGTTCCACGCCGACGGCCGCAACTGCGGATCCCACACGTTCGACAACTTCGCGAGCTTCCTCGCGTCGGCGCCCGTTTTCACGCCGAACGTGGCCGTCTCGACCCCCGCGGTCCTCGTCGAGTCGAACTTCCTCGACTCGTACCAGGTCTCGGTGCCGACGGTCACCTCGGTCGGCGTCTCGTTCCGCAGCACGGTCACGGCGGTCAACGCGTACGGCCATCAGCTGCCGGGCTACACCGAATCGGGCGTCACTTTGACGCCGCTGTTCGACCAGACCGCGGTCCAGGGCACCGGCACGCTCGGCACGAGCGTCATGAGCTTCGCCGGCTCCGGCGGCCAGGTCGTCATCAGCTCGCAGACCTACAACAAGATCGAGGACATCCAGATCAAGGCGACCCGGGGCAGCGGCAGCATCAAGACCGGCCTCTCCGGAACGCTCGTCGTGCGCGGCCCGAGCCACTTCATCGTCACGATCCCCACCGGGACGCAGGCGGGCGTGCCGTTCTCCATGACCGTGCGCGCCGTGGACTCGTCGAGCACGCCGGTCGTCGGCTACGCCGGCACCCTCTCGCTGTCGGCGCTCAACGCGGCCAACCAATCGCTCGCCGGCGCGGGCGTGCTGGGCGTGACGAACATCAACATGCCCGCCAACGGCGTCGTCACGATCGCCAACCAGACCTACACGAAGGCGGAGAGCATCGTCATCCGCGCGGCCGACACCGGCGCGGGCGTGGTCGGCGTCTCGACGTACGCGGCCGTCGTCGGCGCGGGCACGCCCGCCCAGATCGCGCTGCTCGCCAACCCGCAGTCCACGATCGCCGGCGTGCCGAGCGTGCTGACGGCGACGATCTACGACGGCTACTCGAACCCCGTGTCCAACTCGACGGCGACCTTCTCGGTGGCGACCGGCTCGGGCGTCGTGTCGCTGTCCTTGGTCAACGGCTCGGTCGTCTCGGCGGTGACCTCGACGCAGGCCGTCACCGACGCCTTCGGCCAGACCCAGGCCTTCTTCTCCTCGACCAACAGCCTCAGCGCCCAGGCCAACCTGCTGCGCGCCTCGATCGGCGCCTTGGCCCGCGACACGACCGTGTACTCGACCGTGCTCGTGACCTCGGCGGGCGGCGCCGTCGTCAACTTCAGCAACCCCCTGCTGCGCGCCGACATCCCGGCCAACACCTACGGCTTCAGCGTGCGCCTGGGCATCCAGGGCAAGTCCGAGCTCGCCGCCGCGGACCTGGCGCTGACGACCGCCGCCTTCGCGGCCACGGCCAACACCTTCGTCTCGACGACGGTCCTCAAGCTCTCGGCCGTGCGCGACGCGAGCCCGACGACGGCGGCCGGCGCGGGCAGCAGGCTCGTCACGGTCAGCATGCCCTACGTCGTCACCTCCGGCAGCATCAGCGTCGGGGCCTACGGGGCGCAGTCCATCCTCGTGCCGCTGTCGGTGATGCGCGTCTTCAAGCTCAACCAGGCCACGAGCGTCTTCGAGCAGGTCATCGACGGCGTGACGGCGGTGAACTCGGTGACCGGCGTCGTCACGGCCGAGGTCTCCAACCCCGACGGCATCTACGCCCTTGGCGCGCCGTCGTTCACGAACCTCACCACCGGCTCCTCGGCCACGGTCACGACCGCGCTCGCCGGCGGCACCACCGCCGAGGTCGTCGTCCCGACCGGCGGCTTCTCGGCCCCGGCCACGATCTCGGTGACGGTGCCCGGCGCCTCCGCCGTGCCGGCCCTGCCCGCGCGCCCCGGCCTGACCGCGCTCGGCGTCACGATCTCGGTGACCGCCGGCGGCCTGCAGCCCTCGGCGCCGGTGACGATCAAGATCGGCTACACGCCCGCCCAGGTCGCGGGCGTCAACCCCGACCACCTGAGGCTCGCCCGCTACGACGCGACGACCGGCTGGGTCGTCCTCGACAGCAGCGCCGACAATGAGACGCGCCAGGTCACCGGCACGACCGACCATTTCTCGCTGTTCCAGATCGTCGCCCAGACGCCCGGCGCCTCGGTCGCCGACGGCTTCGTGTTCCCCAACCCGTTCCGCCCCGCGCTCGGCCACACGAAGATCAAGCTCTCGAACCTGCCCGCGGGGGCGCACGTCAAGATCTTCACGGCGACGGGCCGCCTGCTCAAGGAGCTCGACGCCGACGCCGCGGGCCAGGTCCTGAGCTGGAACGGGACCGACCGGGACGGCCGCGCGCTCGCCAGCGGAGTCTACCTCGCCGTCATCGAGGGCACGGGCGGAAGGCGCACGATCAAGTTCGCGGTGCAAAGATGAGGCTCCTCGCCCTCGCCGTCCTGCTCGTCCTCCCGGCCCTCCCGGCCCGGGCGGCGGGACGCAATTCGACGGCCGAGTTCCTCAATACCCAGCCCGACGCCCGCGCCGCGGGCATGGGCGACGCCGGCCAGGCCTGCGCCTCGGGCGCGGGCGCGCTGACGACGAACCCAGCCGCGCTCTCCGCCATCTCGGCCCACGAGGCGTACTTCACCCACTCGATCCTCGGCAACGGCATCGGCGCCGACCATCTGGCCTACGGCGGGGCGTTCGGCAAGCACCGCTTCGGCCTGGCGTACCGCCACCTCGGCTACGGGACCCTCGAGGGCCGCGACGACGCCGGCGCGGTCACCGGCGGCTTCGGCCCCGGCGACACGGTCTACGCCCTGAGCTACGGCACGACCGCCGGCGACAAGATCCGCCTGGCCGCGACGGTCAAGCGCGTCGAGTCGAAGATCGTGACCACGGCGAAGACGACCGCCTTCGACGTCGGCGGCCAGTACGACCTCGACGACGACTGGGCGGTCGGCGTCTCCGGCCACAACCTCGGCGGCGGGCTCAAGTACGAGACGCAGTCGGACCCCCTGCCCGCCCGCGCGGCCTTCGGCGGCGCCTGGCGTCCGAGCCCGGGCTGGAACGTCGCGGCCGACCTCGTCGCCCCCGCCTACTCCCCTTTCTACGTCGCCCTCGGCGGCGAGTACCGCGCCCGCCTCTCGGGCGAGAACAATTCCGTGGCTTTCCGCGCAGGCATCAACACCAAGACTCCCGACGCGGGACGCTTCTCCGGCCTCAAGGCCGGCGTGGGCGGCCGCTTCGGGCCCGTCGAGGCCGATTACGCCTTCGGCCCCGGCGGGGACATCGCGGGCTCGCATCTCTTCGCGATCACCTACCGCTTCGGCACGCCGAGCGGCGAAAAAGGACCCCGCGAGAGATGACACGCCCCCACCTCCTATTGGCGGCCGCGCTGCTCGCGGCGGGACCGGCGCGCGCCGTCGAGCTCATCCCCGTCCTCGGCGGCACCTTCCTGCTGGGGCAGACCTTGCAGGACGGCAAGTCCACCTCGTGGAACGGGAACGCCAGCCTGCAGGCCACGCCGGCCTTGAAGTTCTCCGAGGCCTGGGGCCTGATCCCGACCTACGCCTTCGCCTACCAGGGCACCAAATCCATCGCCGACCTCGGCAGCGGCGGCCAGCTGTTCCAGGACTCGATGAGCCATTCGCTGCGCGTCAAAGGCGTCTGGCGCCGCGGCAACCTCAAGCTCAAGCCCCTGGCGGGCTATCGCTGGGAGTTCCTGCGCGAGACCGCCGACGAGAAATGGGGCAAGGGCCTGTTCGACTACCGCAAGCCCTCGCTCGGCCTCGAGGCCGAGTACGCCGTCGCCGAGGCCGTCACCGTTGGCGCGTCGGTCGACTGGTACCGCATCGAGTTCCCGAACTACCGCTCGCTCGAGTCCACCGTCAAAGGCCAGGGCCTGGGACGCGAGCAGGCCTCGGGCCGCACGCTCGACACCAACAACCTGTCCTGGACCGGGACGGCGGCCTTCCCGTTCGCGATACCCGGCGTGAAGACGCGCCTGTCCGTCAATTGGACCGATCGCCGCTATCCCGAGCAGAACCTCGTCCAGCCGACGGGCTCCCTCTCCGCGGAGCGCCGCGCCGACCAGCTCAAGACCGTGGCCGTCGGGCTCGGCCGCGGCTGGCGCCTGGGGGAGGAGAGCGGCGTCTACGTCGACATGCAGGGCTCCTGGACGCGCCTGGACAGCACGCAGAACCATTACGACGCCCAGACGGCGCGCTACACCGGCGACTACTACTCCTACGAGGAGATGTCGCTGCAGCCGCGCGCGACCTTCACGCTCGGGGCCCGTAAGGTCGAGCTGGCGCTCGCCTACCTCAACACGCGCCGGGAGTACCTCTCGCGCCTCGCGCAGGACCCCGGCGGGACCTACCTCGGCGACACGATGGTCCTCAACCAGGACAACTTCCTCTTCGACCTGGCCGTGCCCGTCGGCCGCGGCTTCAAGCTGCTCGTCAACTCGACGATCGCGACCGCGCGCTCGAACCAGAAGTACGAGAAGTTCTTCAAGACGAGCTACACGCTCCAGTCCCACATGGTCGGGTTCGCCTACAACTACTAACTGCTAAAGGCCTTCCTCTAAAGCAGTTGTGTCCGGCCGCTCGCGGCCGGACCTAGCCGAGGTCGGGAGGAAGGGCGGGCGCCTCGGGCTTTTCCTCGCCCTTGCGCACGCGGTCGATCTTCGCGACGGAGGCGTCGAGGCGCTTGAAGGACGTCTGCTCGATGTCGTGGTAGAGCTCGCCCACCTTGCCGACCTGCTCTCCCAGCTTGACGAAGCGCGCCTTGAACGTCTCGTAGGTGGCCGAGAAGCTCGAGATCAGCTTGAGGACTTCCTGGGTGGCCTGCGCGAAGTGGAAGTTGTCGAAGGACTGGCGGATGACGCCGAGGACGGCGTAGAGCGTGAACGGCGAGCACAGGACCACTTTTTGTCCCAGCGCCTCGTCCACGAGCCCCGGATAATTCTCCTGGATGAAGCCGTAGACCTGCTCGTTGGGGATGAAGAGCAGGACGTAGTCGAGGGTCCCCTCCTCGACGCTGATGTAGCCGCGCCCCTGCAGCTCCTTGATCCGGTTCTTGACGTCCCGCTCGAAATCCCTCTTGAGCTTGCTGCGCTCCTCGTCTCCCTCGGCGTGGAGCATCTTCAGCCAGTTGTCGAGCGGGAACTTCACGTCCATGTTGAGCTTCTTGCCCTCCGGGAGAAGGAAGGTGAAGTCGGGGCGGGTGGCGGCGGTGTCGAGGGCGCGGTTCTTGCGGTATTGAACGCCGTCGGCCAACCCGGACGCGCGCAGGATGTCGTCGGCCATCCGCTCGCCCCACTGGCCGCGGGCGCGGGAGTTGTCCATCAGCGCGCGCAGGCCCTCGGTCGAGGAGGCGAGCTTGGCGGTCTGCTCGGTCGCGTCCTTGAGGCCCTTCTCGAGGGAGCCGTACTTGGTCGCCCGGTCGGCCTCGAACTTGCGGACGAGCTCCTCGTAGTTCTTCAGGCGCTCGGACAGCTTGTCCACGGTGTTCTCGACCGACGCCTTCTTCTCGTCGAGCTCGCTCTTCTGCTTGACCCGCTCGGTCTCGAACTTCTGCTCGGCCAGCTCCAGCAGGGCGCGGAAATCCTCGCGCATCTGGACGCGGCCGGCGTCCTCGTTCTTGCGCGAGGAGAAGAAGATGAGATAACAGATGACGACCGCGACGGCCGCGCCGGAGATCACCGCCAGCAAGATCGTCAATACGTTCATCGCCGGGACCTCGTCGTGAGGATATTCACGGCCTCGAGGTCGAGGCACTCGAGCTTGCAGGTGCGCCCCGTCTCGAGATAGAGCTTGAGCTTGGCGAGGCCGTCCTCCCAGGCGCGCGCGTAGCGCTCGCGGAGCTCGCCGGCGCCGGGGTCCGACGGGAAGCCGGCATGGAGCAAGGTCACCTCGCTCTTGCCGCCGCGGGCGGGCAGGATGAAGATCGAGGCGAGGGCGGGCGCGCCCTTCTCGCCGCGGGCCGGCTTCCACAGCCAGGCGACCTTGCGCGCGGGCTCGAGGTCCACGAAAACGCCCTCCCGCTCGCCGAACCCGGGGCAGCGGACCCCGTCCTTGGCGCGGCGGACCGGCCAGATCATGCGCAGGCGGCCCGCGTTGCGCGCGTCGGTCTCGGCGCCGAGCACCCACCAGCGCGTCAGCTCGCGGGCCGAGGTCAGGCTGCGGTAGACGAGCTCCGGCTTGGCGCGGATCGTCGCGACGAGGCGGATGTCGCGGGTGGAAAGGCGAGGGGTCTCGGCGGACGGCATCGTTTCAGTGTAGCACAGGGCCCGCGAACGGGCCAGGGGTCGAAGGGCGTCAGGCTTTGGGACCGGGGACCCGGATCTTCGCGCCTCCGGGGCCGGCGGTGCGCGGCATGAAGGAGCCCATCAGCCCGGCGAATTTATCCAGATAGCTCGGGAAGCCCCGCTCCGTCGCGGGATAGGTCAGCACGTAAAAACCGTCCTCGATGGGGACGACGACATAGGCATGCTTGCGCAGGACGAACGATTCGCCGGTGCCCGCCCGGGCGCTGATGCCCCACTTGTTGGCCGCCGGGGCCGGCGTCGCGGACTCGACGATGAAGCCCTTCGCCTTGAGGCCGGACTGCTTGAGCGTGACCTCCGGGATCACCTCGGCCTTCGTCTCCTCGTCGTAGGATACCTTGCCGTCGAGCCGGAGCAGGATGTACTCGGGGCCGTAGACCTGGGCCAGGGTCTGACGGATGAAGTCGTCGGCCCCGGAATACAGCTCCAGGCGGCCGTCGGTCAGGCGGTGCGGGCGGTAGCGGCGATACCAGCGCACGCTGAGGCTCGGCGCGCCGAGATAGAAATCGGGGTCGAAAGGGCCGATGAAGGCCGTCTGGGAGAAATCGGAGTCCTGCTGGTCGGTCATCACCTGCCAGCCCCACGGGACGGACGCGGCGAAGTCCTTGTTGATCGACTCGTAGCTCGCGTATTTGGGCGGGCTGCAGGCGGCGGCGAGGGTCAAAAGGAGGACCGCGGACAGACGGCGCAGAAAGGTGCTTTTCATCCTCTTATAGAGTTCCGAGTATAACAGGACCGCGGCATGTTGTCCAGGTCATTCCTCGGGCTCGACGGGCGCGGGCAGGGCCTTGGCCCGGGCCTCGGCCTCGCGCGCGGCTCCCTCGTTGCCCAGCTTGCGCTGCACGGCGGCCAGACGCGGCAGGATCTCGGCCTCCACGGCCGGCGCGCCCAGAGCGCGGGCCGACTCGACGGCGGACCGATACGCGTCCCGGGCCTCCGGCGCGCGGCCGCGAGCCTCGAGCGCGAAGGCGTAGGCGGCCTTCAGCTCCGGATCGCGGCGCAGGCGCGGGCGTTCGCGCGCGAGCTCCAGGTGGCGGTCGGCCTTGTCGGTCAGGCCGAGGCGGCCGAGGGCGTAGGCCTTCCAGATCAGGGCCTGCACGGAGTCCGGGGCCTGGACGAGCCAGCGGTCGAGCTCCTCCAGCGCCTTGCCCGCCTTGCGCTTGTCGGCGAGCAAAGGATCGAGGCCGTCAGGCCACATCCGGTTGGGAGCGATCAGGCGCGGCTCCCGCGGCGCGAGAAGGGCGTTCTCGCCGACCTTCTTCAGATAGACCAGGGCCCGGTCGTCGGCGTAGCCGAGGACCCAGTTGGGGTCCTCGTCGATGACCCGCGCCGGCGCCCCCGCTCGGTGGTTGTGCATCACCGCGTAGTCGAAGCGGTACACCATGTCGAGCTGGCGGAACATCCGCGGCCAGGCCGCGGCCTCGCGCTTGAACGAAGCCGGGTATACGCCGGGACGGGCGTCCACGAAGACGGGGCGGTCGGACAGGCCGATCAGCTCGGCGCCCGTGTCCGGCTCGTTGAACATGCGTCCGTGCACGCCGTTGGACTGCATGTAGTGCGCCGCGCCCGACAGCGCCGGCGCGCCGTAGCCGCGCACGCGGGAGAGCGGCTCCGCCACGAGATGATGGTAGCCCGCGAGCAGCAAGCCCGCGAACGCCGCCCAGCGCAGCACGCGCGGCCACGTGTCGGAGCGGGGCTTGAGCCAATGCCCGAGCGCGAGGGCGATGACCGGGCAGGCCGCCAGGACAGCCAGCGGGCGCAGGCCCGGCAGGACGAAGGAGAGGGCGATGACGGTCGTCGCCGCCACGGTCGTCACGAACTCCTGCTGAAGCGTGTACCAGGACGAGGCCAGCCCCGCGACCGCGAACAACGTGTAAAGGGAGAGCCAGTCCGCCGGCCAGCCGCCGGCGACCGCGGTCGCGTCCGCGAAGGTGCGCCCGAGCACGGCCCAGCCGAGCGGGTTCCAGGCGAGGGTCAGCACGCAGGCCGCGAGCGTCGCCCAATAGCCGAGGCGCTCGCGCGCGGCGGTGCGCAGGGACGCCTTGAACACCTTGAGCCCGACGAGCCACAGCCCCAGCAGGGCCGACGCGCCGTGCGTGTTGGCCCACAGCGCCGTCAGCGCCGCGGCCGCCGCCCCCTGCCACCATCGGAAGCGGTGACGGGGCCGCAGCAGGCGGACGAAGAGCGCGAAATACAAAAGATCGAAGACCGCCGGCGTCTCGACGAGGCCGGCCCAGCCCGCGCACGCGCCGAGCGCCAGCAAGGCCGCCGCCGCGAGCGGGCTGCCGTGGTTGACCGGGAGCAGGAGCGCGAAGGCGGCGGCCGCCGCGACGCTCTTCAGGAACACGACGGCCTTCACGCCGCCGAGCGCGTCGAGCCGGGCCGCGACGACGTCGAACAGCCAGGAGTCCGTCGACCACGCGCCGCCCGAGGCGCCGTAGCCGAAGGGATCCGTCCGGGGAAGGGCGTGCTCGGCGAGGATCTTCGCGCCGGTCTTCAGATGGATCCAGGTCTCGGGGGCGTGCACCGAGCGCCAGCCGAGCGCGAACACGAACGCGAAGAGCAAGGTCTCGAGGGGCCAGTGGGGGTGATGAGGCTTATCGTGCGGGTGCGCGCCTTGCTTCATTCAGCGGCTATCCTACAAAATCGGCTACAATGCGTTTCACGGAGAAAAACAAATGGATTTCGAGCTCAGCGACGCCCAGAAGGACATCCGCGACACGGTCCGCAAGTTCGCGGAGGCCAAGATCAAGCCCCTCGCCCACGACCTCGACGAAAAAGAGGAGTTTTCCGCCGACCTGACGCGGCAGATGGGCGCTCTCGGCGTGTTCGGGCTCATCGTCCCCGAGGAGTTCGGCGGCTCGGGCCTCGACTACACCTCCTACTGCATCGCCGTCGAGGAGCTCGCCCGCGTGGACGGCTCCCAGGCCGCCACGGTCGCGGCGGGCGTTTCCCTCGGCGTGGCCCCCATCCTCTACTTCGGCACCGACGCGCAGAAGAAGGAGTGGCTCCCCCGCCTTGCGGCGGGCGAGCTGTTGTTCGCGTTCGGTCTCACGGAGCCCGACGCCGGCAGCGACTCGCGCGGCTCGCGCACGAAGGCGACGAAGAACGCCGACGGCACGTGGACGATCGACGGCTCGAAGATCTTCATCACCAACGGCTCCAACGAGCTGACCGGCGGCGTGATCGTGCAGGCCGTCAGCGACCGCAACGCGGCCGGCGATCCGGAGTTCACCTGCTTCATCGTGCCCAAGGGCACGCCCGGCTTCACCTCGAGGCGCATGCACAAGAAGCTGATGTGGCGCGCCAGCGACACCGCCGAGCTGTATTTCGACAAGGTCGTCGTTCCCGATTCGGCCATACTCGGCAAGCGCGGCACCGGCTCGCGCCAGATGCTCAAGACCTTGGATTCCGGCCGCCTGTCCATCGCCGCGATGGGCCTCGGCTGCGCGCAGGGCGCCTACGAGGCCGCGCTGTCCTACGCCCAGAAGCGCGTCCAGTTCGGCAAGCCGCTCTCGCGCTTCCAGGCCATCGCCTTCAAGCTCGCCGACATGGCGATGAAGATCGAGCACGCGCGCGTCTTCCTGTATAAAGCGTGCTGGCTTCGCGATCAAAAGAAGCCCTTCGGCAAGGAAAGCGCGATGGCGAAGCTGTACTGCTCCGAGGTCGCCCAGTGGGTGGCCAACGAGGCCGTCCAGATCCACGGCGGCTACGGCCTGATGAAGGAATTCGACGTCGAGCGCTTCTACCGCGACCAGCGCCTCCTTCAGATCGGCGAGGGCACGTCGGAGATCCAGCGCCTCGTGATCTCGCGCGCGATCGGCTGTTGAACAAGGAGCTCATCGCGGCCTTCGGCCTCGAGCCCCATCCCGAGGGCGGCTATTACAAAGAGACCTACCGCAGCGCGGAAAGGATGACCACGCGCGGCGGCGCCTCGCGGCCGATCTCGACGGGGATATTGTTCCTCCTGCCCGAAGGGCAAAAGTCCCGCCTCCACCGCATCAAGTCCGACGAGCTGTGGCACTTCCACCTCGGCGGCCCGCTGCGCCTGACCCAGATCGCCCCGGAAGGCGCCGTCACCGAGGTCGTCCTCGGCCCGGACTTCAAGAACGGCCAGCGCCTCCAGCACGTCGTGCCCGCCCGCCACTGGTTCGGCGCCGCGCCCGAGCCCGGCTCCGGCTTCTCCTTCGTCGGCTGCACCGTCGCCCCCGGCTTCGACTTCGACGACTTCGACCTGGGATCTCGCTCCACCTTGCTCGCGCGCTTCCCGGACGCGAAAGACGTCATCGTCAAGCTCACTGATTAGCCGAGGCGTCCCCGTCAACGCGCCCGACTGTTTCCGGAAACAGTCGGGCCGCAAGCGACAAAAGTTCCGTGGGCCTTCGGACCTGGTCGAAACAGGGCCGAATGCCTCCTTTTATATCCCCCCGGCACCCTTATAATGAGGCCATGAGGCTCATGCGACAGACGATCGCTCTCTTACTGTCCATGACGCTGGGCGCCACGCCCGCCCTCGCCCAAATCCGGTCGATATCCGTCTCCGTTCCCTCCGCCGCCGCCCCCTCAGCCGTCAGCGCCGCAGGCGCAAGCTCCAACCCCTCGCTCCCCGGAATTCCGGTCTTCGGCACGATCCCAAACACGTTGCCGTCGTTGTCGTTGTCTCCGTCTTTATCCGCCCCTTCCGTCGTTCCCAACGCGCAGCCGGTCTCTCCGGGAATCGCTCCATCCGTTGCCGTTAAAGCCGTTGTCGCCGTCCAAGCCTCCAAGTCAGCGGCCGCCCCGAAGCCCGTCCAAGCCACGGCCGCGGCGTTAGCTTCGGTCCAGCACGCGGCGTCGAAGGCCGTCGAAGGCCTTTCCAAAGCGTCAGGCGATTCGGCCAGCTCCAAAGCCTCGGCCCAGTTCTCCGCGCTCGTCTCCGAAGCCCTCGCGACGCCGTCCCGCTCCGACTCCTCCCTCGCGCCGGTCGCCGGCCGCATGGCCGCCCTCGCCCCCTCCGGCCTTTCCGCGAGGCGCCTCTCCGCCCCCGCCGCCGACGAGAAGGCCGTCCCTCCCGCCCCGCGCAAAGCCGGCATCACCACGGTCTTCAAGGACCCCGAGCGCAACCGCGCCTTCTGGCGCTACGTCGGCGGCTACAGCATCTTCCTCTTCGGCTATCAGATGTACGTCGTCGGCCTTCCCTACCTGATCTCCGCGATCACGCGCAATTCCCTCACCGAGAACCGCGACGCCCGCGCCGCGAACGAGGAGACCCTCAAGTCGATGATCCGCTCCAACCGCTCCCTGGCGCGCATCGCGCACTGGGTCGCGCAGGGCGTCAGCTACGCGACGATCCCCCTCTTCACGCGCGGGATCGACGGCGACGGGCCCAAGAAATGGCTCGTGCGCTCGATGCTCGGCCGCGCCGCCATGCTCGCGGGCATCGCCGGCCTGTTCTTCGCGACGGGCCTGCTCAGCGTGACGGGCGCGCTCTGGACCTTCCTCGGCCTCGTCGCCCTCCAGTCCTTCTTCCAGGGCATCGCGGTGACCTTCGAGGGCGCGGCGACGACGCGCATCATGGGCGACTCGACCGTCACCAGCGAGGAGCGCACCAAGGCCAACTCGATCCTGACCTTCATCGCCGCGCTCTTCGCGATCATCGCGCCCGTCATCGCCGGCCAGATCGCGCAGATCGGCCCGGTGATGGGCAAGACCGGCGTCGGCGGCGCCGTGATCTACTCGATCTATGCCGGCGCCATCGCGCTGGCCGCCTTGGTGTACGCCTCGATCAAGCTGATCGGCGGCGCCAAGAAGGCCAACCTCGCCCGGAAGCCCGGCGAAGCGGCGGAGGCCCCCGCCCCGAAGGGCGCGGGCGGCACGCTCAGGAGCCTGTGGTCTTCGATCAAGGACGGCACGAAGCTCGTGTTCAAGGACCGGTTCCTGCGCACGCTCCTGCTGATGTCGATGGTGACGTCCCTGTTCTCCGACCCCCTCGTCTTCAACGTGCTCCCCGAGTACATCGAGGGCCTCGTCGCCGGCAACCCGGGCTCGGTCGGCGCGATCATGGACATCCCCGTCCTCGGCTGGTTCCTCAAGTCGCTGACCGCGACGCCGATGGGCAACTTCGCGATGATGATGGTGATGGCGAGCGTGGGCTCCATCGCCGCCTCGCTGCTCATCAAGCCGCTCACGAAGCTCTTCCAGAGATTCGGCTTCAAGACCGACGAGGCGCTGACGATCCCGTTCTTCATACTGGCCGCGCTGGAAGCCCCCCTGTTCCTCCTGATGATCAACACCCCGACGATGCTCGGCGCCGTCGCGCTGTACGGCCTGCAGTCGCTGGCCGTCGGCTTCATCGGCATCGCGATCTCGGGCCTGTACCAGAAGAACCTCGGGGCCCACAAGGACGAGGACGTCAACAAGATCCTGGCCGCGCAGTCGCTGCTCGGCATCGCCGCCGCGATCGTCTCGACCTACGTCTACGGCTTCGTC
Source organism: Elusimicrobiota bacterium (assembly GCA_016182905.1). NCBI lineage: Bacteria > Pseudomonadati > Elusimicrobiota > Elusimicrobiota bacterium. Next base: position 39,322 of record JACPFR010000027.1, on the reverse strand, counting down.
CTCAAGGACATCTCGATCGCGACCTCGCTGACGATCGCCGCGATCGCGACCGGCGTGATGGGCCTTCTGCGCCTCGCCGCCCCCTTCCTGTCCTTCAGCAAGGCCTCGCGCCAGCCGCCGCCCGAGCCGCCCGCGCCCGGCCCCGTCCCGCCCGCGCACGCCAAGCCTCCGTCCGGCGACCACCACGGGCCGAACTCGATCCTCTCCACCCACCTGTAAAATACCGGCTCATCCGGCATTTTAACGCTGGCCTCGCGCGGCGCGTTATAGTATGAATAGGGCGTGAGCGTGCACGCCTTGCCCATGGCCACCTTAGAGATCGACCACCCCCAGCAGGACCAGATCGTGACCTCGCCGATCTACACCTTCCGCGTCGACGGGCCCGAGACCCTCGGCTCCCTCGAGATCGCGGTCGACCGCGGCCCGTGGCGGGCCTGCCGCCGGGCCTGCGGCTACTGGTGGTACGACTGGTCGGACTACGGCAACGGCGAGCACGTCCTCGTCGCGCGCGGCCAGAACCGCGACGGCTCCCCCGTCGGCTCCACGCCGCGGCGCTTCACCGTCGCGCTGCGCAAGTAGTCGCTCCCCCGTCATAAACGGCTGACTCCCCCGTCGTGGACGCCGCGCGCGCGCCTTGTCTATCCTTCGCGCATGAGACACCTGATGCTCGTCCTCCTTCTCGCCCCGGCGGCCTTCGCCGCCGATGACGACAATCCCGCGACGCCCAAGGACCTGAAGGGCTTCGCCGAGACCAAGCGCTGGTTCACCGAGCACCGCAAGGATTTCGGCGAACGCCAGGCCGCCATGCTCAAGCGGCGCTACGACCTCTCCGACCGCCCCGCGAAGGACGCGACCATGTTCCGCGGCAAGAGCGTCCAGCAGGGCGTGCGCGCGAGGCTGCCCGTCGGCGCCGCCTGGGAGGACCTGCTGAAGTCCCCGCCCGAGGACGTCCGCGCCCGGGACCGCTTCCCCGAGGGCTACATGCCGCTCCCTCATCCGAACCATCCCGAGGGAGGGATGCTGTTCCCCCGCGCGCAGATCGACGAGATCAAGAAGCAGGAGGGGCGGGACCTCGAGCGCTACGACCTCGACTTCGATCTTCCCGATCATTTCCTTCCCGAGTTCCCCCCGGCGATGTTCCTGACCACGCGGCCGGACCTCGGCGACGTGTCGAAGGGCAGGCTCGTCACGCTCGACAACTTCCACGAGCTCCTGGGCGGCGTCCTGAACATGAAGCAGCTCGACGGCCTGCGCCTGCTGCTCACGCCGTTCCCCCAGCAGCAGTTCAACGCGACCGACGACCGCCGCGTCGTCCGTCCGAGCCTGGGCGTGACCTGCTTCGACTGCCACGCCAACGGCGGCGCCAACGGCGCGACGCACCTCGTCGGCGACATCCGCCCGCAGGAGTTCCGCCACCGCATCGAGACCCCGGCCCTGCGCGGCGTGAACGTCCAGCGCCTGTTCGGCTCCCAGCGCGCGCTCAAGAGCGTCGAGGATTTCACCGAGTTCGAGCAGCGCGCCGCCTACTTCGACGGGGACATCGCGCTCGCGGCGAAGAAGGGCGTCCACGCGCCCGACCGCGCCTCGCAGGTCCACCACATGGCGGAGTTCCAGGAGCTGCTCGACTTCCCGCCCGCGCCGAAGCTCGGCCTCGACGGGAAGCTGCTCGCCGCGAAGGCCTCCCCCGCGGAGCTGCGCGGCCAGATGCTGTTCTTCGGCAAGGCGAAGTGCGCCGACTGCCACGAGCCGCCGTACTACACCGACAACGCGATGCACGACCTGAAGGTCGAGCGCTTCTACAAGCCGCGCCTCATCCGCGGCATGATGGCGTCGGCCGATGGGCCGATCAAGACCTTCCCCCTGCGCGGGATCAAGGACACCCCGCCGTACCTGCACGACGGGCGCCTCCCGACGCTCGACGACGCGGTGAGGTTCTTCAACCTCGTGCTGGAGACGAAGCTCACGCCTCAGGAAGAGGCGGACCTGGCGGCGTTCCTCAAGGCGCTCTGACTCGAGCCGCCCCCGGCGTTCGCCGGGGGCGGCTCTTTCTCAGGAGCGCCCGGAAGCGCCCGAGGAAAGGCTCCTGGGAGGAACCTTGCTTTCCGCGGGATCTTCAAGCCGCCCGATATCCATCGCTCAATGCTCGACCCAGCCGGTGAGCATGGACCGGAGGTTCGAGCCGAGGGTCCGGCCCGTCGTGATCATGTAGAGGTGCACGACGAGAAAGCTGAGCATGGCGAACGCGCCGGCGGTGTGGACGAGCGCGACGAGCCTCAGCCCTCCGAGCGCGTCGACCAGCGCCGGCCACAGCGGGACCCCGAGGTAGAGCACGCCCGCCGCGATCTGGACCGGGAAGACGAAGATCAGCAGGCCGAAGTAAGCCGCCCGCTGGATGGGGTTGAACTTCTTCTCCGGCGTGGGGATCTCCGGGTGAGGGGCGCTGCGGAATATCCCGCTCGTGTAGAAGCGGATCTGATCGAGGAAGTTCTTGCGCGTCGGGATGAACTGCCTCACCTCGCCGGTGGTCCAATGCCAGAACATCGTGAACGCGGTGAGGATCACCAATCCCAGGCCGCACGCCTCGTGAAGGCGCACCGCGTTCTCGAAGCCGACCACGCGCAAGGTCCCGTGGACTTCGAAGCCGGTCGCGGCCAAGGTCAGGATGAGGACGACCTGGGCCCAATGCCAAAGGCGCTCGTAGCGCTTGTAGAGATAGACGCGGCTCATCGCTTCCTCCATCCGCTCAGCCAGGCCAGGAGACGCTCGAACTGGCCCCGCCCGGCGAGCCAGCGCAGGAAGCCGTGGCCGAGCACGCCCAACAAGGACAGCAGCGCCGAGGACCAGCCGAGGAAGTCGAGGACGGCGCTCCGGTCGTAGCCCGGCATGTAGACTCCGCCGACGCCCGCCAGGCGGCTGGCGCGCGAGTGGCAGTCCGCGCACGAGAGCCCTTTGTCGCCCTGCGTGACCATGTGGCTGACGGGCCAGTACATCTCGGTCCGGGCGAAGCCGACCTTGCCGCTGAAGGGAAGCCCGGCGTACTTCATGCCGAGGCGCGAGGCCTTCTCCCAATCGTAGTCCGACCAATACGCTCCCGAGCCCTTAGGCCCGTAGGTCTTCGGCTGGATCAAGGTCTTATGGACGACGTCGTAGGGCTGATTGCCCTCGTGGAGCTTGAACGGCCAGATCTTCGACGCGCCGTCGCCGGCCCCTCCCAGGGGCGGATTCATCACCAAGGTGCGCGAAGGATCGAAGGCGTCCCCGGTCAGATAACGGCCGGAGGTCCCGTTCCACCAGCGATAGGCGGGAACGACGTTCTTCCCCCACTTGAAGGCGCCCTTGATGCCGAGGTACGAGATGTTCCCGTCGTCGTCGTACTCGGTCACGGGGCGGCCGTCCGGATCGCGGCGGCCGGCCTTCGACCAGTCCCAGGACAGCTTGGTCGAGTTCTCCCGGGCGAAGGTCGGGATATGGCAGGTCTGGCAGGCGACGCGCCGGGCGTGCCAGTTGCGGCGCAGGGACTGCCAAGGGGCGAGCTTCTGCGGCCCGGCCGTGAAGCGGCCGGCCGCCTCGCGCTCCTTCTCGGAGCGGGAAGCGAAGTCGCGGCCGTGCGGCCCGTCGCCGTGGCACTGCGCGCAGGTCACCATGTTCTTGGAATCGACGGAGACGCTGGGCGCGCGGCCCTTGAAGCGGTGACCGGACTCCTCGCCGCGGTGGCAGGAGGCGCAGGTGAAGCCGACGCCGTCCGAGGCCATGTGCACGTCGAGCGTCTTCTTCGCCTCGAGCAGCGAGGGGTCCAGGTCCCCGTGCTTGACGCCCTCGCCGCCGCCGCCCGCGAAGTGACAGGCCCCGCAGGTGCGCACGCTGGTCGGCCCCACGCCCAAGGCGAGGGCGGTCCATTCGGCCGCGGATCCGGCGTCCGGCGCGGCGCCGGGGGCCTTCTTGACGTACTCCCCGGTCCCGTCGTGGCAGGCGATGCAGTCGATGTTCGCCTGGCTCTTGAAATCGAAGGTCTTGTCCTTCCAGCCGAATCCGATGTGGCACTTGGCGCAGGACGCCTCGTTGGACCGGACGCCGACGCAGAAATTATTGAGGAGGTTGGCCTTGCCCAGGCGGTGCTTGCCGGCGCGGCCCGGAACCTCCACCTCCTCCCCGAGCCAGTTCCAATGCGACGTCGCGTGGATCTCCTCGCCCGCCTTCGTGTGGCACCCGAGGCACGCCCGCGTGACGGCGGGCCCGTCCGCGAACTTCTTCTTCAGCGCCGCGAACTGCCGGTGGTCCGCCGTCGACGCCCGGGCCGTTCCGCCCAGGACGGCGAGCAGGACGGCCGCCGCGACGGCGGCCGTCCCCCCGGTCCGGGTCGAGCGGGTCAGCATCCCGCGGCCCTCAGGAACGAAAGGCTTATGTTCTTGCCCTCCACCGTCTTGTACTTGCACTTGATCTCGTCGTCCGTGCGGATCTTCTTGACCTTGAACTTCTTGAGGGTCAGCGCGTCCTCCACGCGGATCGGGACCTTCTTGCCCTTCACCAGCAGGACCGTCTCCGCGGACTTCCCGTCCGCGGAGACGTCGATCTTGATCAGATAGCCCGTGACCTTGACGACCTCGGCCTCCTCGCTCTTCTCCGCGGCCCGCAGCGCCGACGGCGCCGCGCCCGCGAAGGCGAACAGACCGGCAAGCATGAGTCCGCGCATCCTAGTCATGGCACCCTCCTCAGAATTTGACTTCGAACGTCGTGTACACGTCGTACGCGTTGCGGATCGGCACCATCATCTGCGCCTGGTTCGCCCGCAGCCCCGAGATGCTCTTCGAGTTCCCGATCCAGGAGTTCGAGCCGGTGTATTTGAAGTCGTAGTACTGCCAGCCGACCCGGAAGAACACGCGTCCGTCCCGGGCGATCGGCGCGCGGCCGACGTCCTGGATGGCGTACAGCTCGTAGACGCTGCCGCGCGTGCCGAGCTTGCTGGTCCAGATGTCGTCGCCGGCCGGGGCGAAGGTGATCCAGTCCTTGGAGCCGTAGTTGTACTCGGCGCCGACCTTCGTCTTGGTCTTCGTGATGTCGAAGCGCGCGCCGGTGTAGAGGCCCATGCCGGTCTTGTTCGCGCAGTCCGGCCCGTCGCACATCAGCCCCGGCATCGCCGCGTTTCCGCCGTAGCGGTTCCCGTTCGGGTGCGACGCGCTGACCGCGCCGCTGCCGAAGACCGTCAGGTCTCCGATCCCGAGGTCCCGCGCGACGCCCAAAAGGCTCCCGCCGAAGTTCTCGATGTCGCCCAGGTTCGTGGCGACGGTCGGGCCGGGGATGCCGTCCATGATGTTGAACCCGCGCTGGTACTGGACATCCACGCGAGCATCCGGAGTTTCATAGGCGAGCATGGACACGCCGAGCATGTCCGCGTCGCGCATGGCCGCCGAGCCCTGGGCGTCCGAGCCCTGGCGGTAGCCGCTCTCGAAGGCCCGCCCGTAGCACAGCTTCGCGGCGAAGCCGGGCAGCGCCTCGATCTCGGGCGCGACGCCGAGCGTGGCGCCGTCGAAGGCGTAATCGACCAGGAGTCCCGGGATGCCCGCGGCCCCGGTGACCTCGCGATCCGCCCTGACATGGGTCGGCGCGCCGCCCGTGGAGGGGCGCCGTCCGGCGGAGAACCAAGCCGAGGTCCCGAAGAGGTCCTTGACCGTGGCGTAAGCGTAATCGATGCTCACATTGCTGTCGGAGGGCACGTGCCCCCGCGTCCCGTCGAAGTTCTTGCTGTCGCGGTCGCCGAAGAGGCCGGTCTGCGTCGCGCCGCCCTCCTGCATGCCGAACGTCTTATAGGCGAGCATGCGGATGTGCATCGAGACGCTCTCGGCGGGCTTGACGTCGATGTTGAAGCCCAGGCGGTTGGTCAGCAGCGAGTCGTTCTTGATCGTGCTCGCTCCCTTGGACGCGCCCGTGAAGTCGGTGTACGACGGCGCGTGCGCGCGGAGCATGTCGTGGCGCACACGGAGGTCGCCGCCGAACGAGATCCAGTCGGGCTTGCGCGCCTCGTCGGCGCCTTTGGCCTCGGAGCTCGGCATCCGGCCGCGCAGCTCCTCCACCTGCTTCGAGAGCTGGTCCACCTTCTTGGACAACTCCGCGTCCTGCGCCGCCGCGAGCGACGCGGTCAAGGCCAGGCCGGAAACGCACACCGCGCGCGCGATAACGCGCAGGCTTCGGCTGAATCGGATCATAAAACCCCCTTTAAGCGACTTGCGCGCGTTAGCACATATATATCTGCGCACACAGATGTTTTATGCAACAAACATTCCCAATATATCCGTATGCGCAGATATATAATCCCGCGAACTCCCGTCTTGAATCAGCGGGGGAGGCGTGTTACCATCTGAGGAGTCCCATGGATAAACCCGTCGACGGGATGTTCCGGGCGTTCGCGGACGTCACGCGCCTGCGCATCCTCCACCTGCTGGCGCGCCGGGAGCTCTCCGTCTGCGAGATCATGGCCACGATGGGCGAGCCCCAGTCGAAGGTGTCCCGCCACCTGAGCTATCTAAGGAACTCGGGGCTCGTCGTCTCCCGCACGCAGGGCCAGTGGCGCCTTTACGCCCTCGCCGAGCCGACGACCCGCTTCCAGGCGCGGGCCATCCATTGCCTGAAGGACTGCTTCGACGAGGTGGCCGTTCTCAGGCAGGACATGACCCGGCTGAAGGCGGTGGGTCCGCTCTGCGCGGCGCGCAGGAAGCGGCTGGCCGATTCCTCCCGCAATAAAAGGAAGCGCCGGGCGGCGCGATAAAAAGCGCAGCCCCCTCCCAGAATCGAACTGGGGTAGCTTGTTTACAAAACAAGTGCTCTGCCACTGAGCTAAGGGGGCGCCCCCCTGAGTTTAACAGGTTTTAGCTCATGCGGGGAGGGAGGCCGGCTCCGGCGTCACGGCGCGCTTGCGTCGGCAGGGAGGACGGGAGGGGCGACGCGCGCCGGCAGGACCAAGGGCAGAGGCTCCTCGAAGATCAGGCCGTCGCGATAACGGGAGGATTTGCCGGCCTCCGCCAGCCTCAGCTCCTTGTCCCGGACCCGCCGCGCCTTCTCGGGGGTCGTGAAGCCGCTCGCGATCTCATGCGCGAGGTTCAGGACGAGGAAGCTCGTCCTCACGCTCTGCGTGCGGGCGGTCAGTTCCGAGGCCTTCCGGTCCACCGAGATCCGGTCGTCGAAGAGCGCCAGGTCGCGGATCTTCTCGGCGGGGACCCGGTAAAAGACCGTCTGCTCGACCATGCCCTGGCTCGTGCTCGAGCGGCGGATCACCGTCCGCTTGCCCCGATAGACGCCGATCCAGGTCAGGGAGTCCGCGTCGCGGCGGTGAGGCTCGCCGAGCTTCTCGATCATCGCCAGGGCGGTGCGGCGGGACGGCTCCGGCCATTCGGCGACGACCGTCTCGGCCTTCCCGGCGGCCGCGGCATGCTCGGGCCAGCCGCGCCCGGCGCCCGCGGCGAGGGCGAGCAGGGCGAGGCCCGTCGCGCAGCGTCCGACGATGCGTCGCATCACCATAGTCATGAGGCCTCCGTGGAGCTTTCGAGGACAGGATAGTCCCGAAGCGCCGCGGCGGTCCATGGACGGCAAGTACCGTTGTCTTGACGGGCCGTGAGCCTGCTCGCCTACGGGCGCGAGGACGACGGGAACCTGTAGCCCGCCCGGCGCGCGCCGTCGATGATCGCGGGCAGGGCGGCCACGGTGGCCGAGCGGTCGACGAGGTCCGGCGCCTTCGCCTCGAAGCCGTCGTGCAGCAGGACGATCGCCCCGGGGTGGAGGCGGGCCAAGGTCGTCGAGACGATGCCCGCGGCGTCGAGGTCCCCGTCCCGGCCGCGGTCGGACCAGAGCATCATCCTCATCCCGCGCTCCTCGAGCAGGCCGCGCAGCGGGAACCAGCGCACGCCGTAAGGGGGCCGGAACCAGACCGGCCGGGTTCCGGTGATCCGCTCGAGGACGTCCTGCGTCCGGTCGATCTCGGCGGCGATCGCCTCGCGGCCCATCAGGTGGAGCCATGGATGCGACCAGGTATGGTTGCCGATCTCGTGGCCCTCGTCGCGGATGCGACGCACGAGCTCGGGATGGCGCTCGGCGCTCGAGCCGCACAGGAAGAAGGTCGCCTTGACGCCGCGGTCGCGGAGGATGTCGAGGATCTGGCCGGTGTAAGGCGCCGCCGGGCCGTCGTCGAAGGTGAGCAGGACCTCGCCCGGGTCGGAGCCGCGCACCAGCGCGGGGCCGAGCAAGGTCGCCTGCGGCGAGCCGAGCCCGTAGGCGAGGACGCCGACGGCTCCGAGCGCAAGCCCGGCGATCGCGAGCACGTTTCTCAGACGGGAAAAGTTCATCGGCGGCCCCATTATTGTATCCATAATCCGCGATGCCCGCAGGCCTAGGCCAAAGGCCCAGCACCTTATAGGTCCCATGCCCCTGTGGACCCCGCGGCCGCCGGGTTACAATCTCATTAGGCTATGAAACCCTCAGGGTTGATCGCAGTCATCCTTTCAGCCTCGATCCCAACCTCCTCTTTTGCCCAAGCCGTTTCAGCCTCCCGCGCCGGCGCCTCCGCTCCATCCTCCGTCTCCGCCGCGGCCGGGACCGTCTCGATCGTCCCCTCGGCCTTCGGGGCTTTGACCCCCCTCCCGCTCTCGGCTCCGTCGATGACCCCCGGCCTGACGCCCGCCCCCGGGATCACGCCGACGGCGCTCGCCGCGGCTCAGGCGGCGCCCTCGGCCGCCCAGGTCGTCGGCGCCATCCCCGCTCTCCCCGCGGCCCTCGCGCCCATCCGCCCCGCCGCCGCGACGCGGCCCCTCGAACTCTCCCAAGTCCAGGTCGTCCCCGCGGCGGCCTTCGTCGCGCCTTCCGCGGCCAAGGACGAGGCCGCGACCTCCAAGACCTGGACCGAGAAGCTCGCCGCGATGTTCGACGGCGCGAAGAAGTCCGCCGCGGAGCCCGCTCTCGATCCCTCCGGCCTCAAGGCCTTCGTCGTCCGCCACGGCCGGCCGATGACCGAGATCACCTTGGCCGAGGCGGCCGCGCGCAAAGGCCAGGTCCGCCTGCTCACCGCGAAGAACGACCCCTCGGGCCTGAGCGAGAAGAACGCGGCCCAGGTCGGCGCGCTGCTGGGCGTCGCCGCGAAGGGAAAGATCGAGCAGGAGAAGCTCGCCGTGGACTGGTCGCCGAAGACGGCCGCCGCGCCGCAGGCCGCGCCGGCGACGGAGAAGAAGGGGCCGACCTCGCTCGGCGCGAAGCTGCTCTGGCCCTTCCGCGAGGCGAAGTTCCTCGCGAAGCTGTTCAAGGATTCGCTGGTCAAGCCCCTGCCGAGCGAGATCCTCGGCGGCCTCGCCACCAAGACCTTCCCCCTCGTCACCTCGATCGGCGTCTACTGGGCCGCGGCCGGCCTGGCCCACCCGGTCGCGCTCGTCGGGCTCATCGCCTTGAGCGTCGTCCAGCAGGTCTTCCACGGCTTCTACCTGAAGAGCTGGAACAACTTCCAGGAAGGCCTGGTGAAGGCGCGCGGCTTCAACTACCAGATGTTCTTCAACCTCGCCTACATGCAGGGCGCGGGCACGATCTACCGGTTCCTGACGTGGACCGCGAACCCGGCGAGCGTGACGCCCCCGTGGAGCGTCGGCTACTGGAAGGACATGGCGCTGATGTCGGTGATCGGCACCTTCTTCGGCGTGCTCGGCTACAACGCCCTCAACGCGCTGTACGCGAAGGGCTCGATCAAGCGCTGGCAGCACTCCGGCATCCAGCAGGTCCGCGACCTGTGCTTCCTCCTCGCAGCGCCCTTCTTCGCCTCCGGCTCGATGACCTTGTTCTGGGCGATCTTCCTCTTCCAGCAGTCTCTCGACCTCGGCATCGCGCTCTGGGCCGGCTGGGCGAAGTCCCGCGAGATCGTCTTCGTCACGAGCGCCTCCGTCGCCGGCACCGCCGAGTTCAAGGCCAAGTATCCCGAGGCGGGCGTCGTCATCGAGCCTCCGCTGCGTCAGGCCGTCAAGGCCGTCTTCGACAACCCTCTCGTCCGCGTGATGACGTGGCCCGCCCGCGCTCTGTGGAAGCTGGTCCGCGGAGGCAAAAAGTGACGCGGCGATTCCTCGCCGCTTTTGTCTCAATACTCCTCGCGCTCTCGAGCGCGCCCGAGCTCCGCGCCCAGGCCGTCTCCGGGGCGGCGAACGCCTCGGTCCCCCGCATCAACGGGACGCTCGGCGCGACGCTCTCGTCGCCCGCGCTCTCCCCGCTGACCGGACCGTCCGCGCTCCCGCTCGACGCCGCGCTCGCCCCGTCGCTCGCCGTCCCGGCTCTCGCTCCGGCCTTGGCCGCCTCGGCGATCCCGGCGGCGGCCAAGCCGGTCGCGCCGGTCAAGGCGGCGGCGCCTCTCGCCGCGAAGGCGGCCGCCCCTGCCGCGCTCTCCGCGACCGCCCTCCCCGCGCCGGCCGCCGAGGAAGGCCACACGCCGAGCGAGATCGCCGCCCTGCGCAAGGCCTGGCAGACCGCCCACGCGCTCGTCGAGAAGGTCCCCGGCGCGCCCGACACCTTGGCCGACGCGCCGATCGACGCGACCCCCGCCCGCGCGTACACGCCGTCTCCCGAGGACTGGCGCGACGAGATCCTCCACTTCATGCTCCTCGACCGCTTCGCCCGCGCCGGCAAGGTCCGCACGCACGGCGACCCGGCGAAAGGCGGCACGCGCCACGGCGGGAACCTGCGCGGCGTCATCGAGCAGCTCGACTACCTCAAGGGCTCGGGCGTGACGACCTTGCTGCTCTCGCCGGTGAACCAGAACCAGCCCGACTCCTACCACGGCTACGCGCCGGTGCACCTGCTGGCGATCGACCCGCACCTCGGAACGATGGCGGACTTCAAGGAGCTCGTCGACGAGGCCCACAAACGCGGCCTCAAGGTCGTGCTCGATTGGGTCCTCAACCACAGCGGCCCCGTCTTCGAGTACACGGAAGGCTCCCAATGGCGCGGCCTCGAGGGCCAGCCCAAAGAGATCGGCGAGTGGACCGAGACGCTCAAGCCCGACGACCTCAAGGACCCGAAGCACTTCACCCGCCGCGGCGTCATCGACAACTGGAACGACCACGCGCAGGCGACGAACGGCGACTTCCCCCCGAACTACCGCCACTACGCGTCGGATAAGAAGGAAACCGCGGACGCGCTGATCCACATCGCCAAGTGGTGGATCCAGGAGACGGACCTCGACGGCTTCCGCGTCGACGCGGTGCGGCACGTGGCCCCCGGCTTCGTGCCGGTGTTCGCGAAGGCGATCAAGGAGTACGCCGCCTCGATCGGAAAGAAGAACTTCTTCCTCGTCGGCGAGAACTCGACCGGCGTCGACTCCGACCTGATTCCGCACCTGACGACCGACGGCCTCGACAGCGCGTTCTCCTACCCCGCCTACCGGCGCGAGACCTACGTCCTGCACGGCAAGGCCCCGTCGCGCGTGCTCGAGGACAGCATGCACCGCACGAACCAGGCACTCGGCCCCCTGGCGGACCGCCTCCTGCGCTTCATCGACAACCACGACGTGTACCGCTTCCTGCGCCTGGGCGAGCCCGAGGCCCAGCTCAAGGTCGCGCTCGCCTATCTGCTGTTCTCCGTCGGCATCCCGATGACGTACTACGGCACCGAGCAGGGCTTCCGCCAGGACACCGACCGCCTCGACCCCGAGGGGCCCGACCATCCCGCCGACCCCCGCAACCGCGAGGATCAGTTCGCCGACGGCGCCTTCAAGTCCGAGAGCTCCAAGGGCGACAAGTTCGACCGGAGCAACCCGACCTACCGGTTCCTGAAGCAGCTCGCCGACGTGCGCAAGTCGTACGCCGCCCTGCGCCGCGGCACCCAGTGGGTGCGCTGGTCGGACGCCGACCGCCCGGGCCTCTTCGCCTTCAGCCGCATTTACGAGGACAAGGAAGTGGTAGTGGTCCTCAACTTCTCCCGCGAGGCGCGGCAGGAGGAGATGTGGGTCGACGCGAAGCTCAGTCCGATCGGATCGGCCTTCCACGACGCCCTCGACCAGGGCTACCAGACCATCGCCCGCAGCCCCGGACCCGTCGGCTCGAAATTGCTCGTCTCCGTGCCGCCGCTGAGCGTGCGCGTGCTCGTCCGTGACGCGAAATAACCCGCTGCCTTCTTGGTCGGGGAAGGTCCTCTATCTCGTCCTCCTCGACCGTTTCGCCGACGGCGACCCCTCGCGCAACGACTTCGGCCGCGACGAGCACTCCCCCGCCGACCCCGAGAAGTTCCAGGGCGGCGACCTCGAGGGCCTGCGCCGGCGGCTGCCGGCGCTCAAGCGCCTCGGCATCGACGCGGTATGGCTGACGCCGCCGACCCACGGGCAGTGGGTCAACCCGACCATCGCCACGCGCGGCTACCACGGCTACTGGCCCTACGACTTCACGGCGGTGGACCCCCACTTCGGCACGATCGAGGACTACCGGCGCATGGTCGCCGACGCTCACGCGCTCGGCATGAAGGTGATCCAGGACATCGTCGTCAACCACACCGCCAACTTCTTCACCGTGACCGCCGAGGGCTACGACCCGAGGCACCCCGAGCGCAGCTGGCGCTCGATCCCCGGCACCTATCCTCCCGACGGGGAGCCGAAGGCGCCCAACGATCCCGTCTTCCGGATGAACGACGCCCGCGATCCCGAGCATCGCAAGGCCGGGGCCTACAACTTCACGCCGAACATCGACGACTACCGCGACCGGCGGCAGACCTTGACCCACGCGATGGGCGACCTGGACGACATCAACCTCGACAATCCGCTGGCCGCCCGCCGGATGAGGGAGATCTACCGGTTCTGGATCGAGCAGGTCGGCGTGGACGGTTTCCGCGTCGACACTGTCTACTACACTCCCGAGGGCTTCTACGACGATTTCCTGAAAAAGACGGATCCGAAGGATCAGGGCCTCAAGCCGTTCGCCGCGGAGCGCGGCAACAAGGAGTTCCTGGTCTTCGGCGAGGTCTGGAGCTACGACTACAAAGCCATCGGGAAATATCTGGACGGCCCCAAGGGCCCGCGCCTGGACTCCGCCGTCGACTTGCCCCTCAACGAGGCCCTGAACCAGGTCTTCTTCCGCAAGTCCGCCACCGACAATCTCCGCGCGCCGCTCGCGGCGCGCAAGCGCAACCCGGAATTGTGGGTCACCTTCGCGGATAATCATGACGTCGAGCGGGTGTACGCAAGAGGCACGCCGCGCGCGGCGCGGCAATGTTTGGCGGCATTATTCACCTTGCCCGGTTTACCGTGCGTCTACTATGGGACCGAAGCCGGTCTCACCGGGGCGCGCCAGCAGATGTTCGACGAAAGTCTTACGGACGCGAAGCGTCCGGAAAACAAGTTCCTACGCAAACTGATCTCCCTGCGCAAGGAACATGCAAGCCTCGCCGTAGGCGAGGCGACCGTGGAGAATTCCGGTGCGTCATGCGGGATCCTGTCATACGTTGTCGTCAGCGGAAAAAACCGTTATCGCGTCGTCTTCAACACCGCGCCCGAACGCCGTGCTTACGCGCTGGCCAACGCCGGCAAGGGCGTGAAGGTCCTGCTCTCGTCCGACCCCATGCCGTTGTCGCCGGTCCTGTCGATGGCCCCCGAGTCGTTCCTGATCCTCGATGAGAGCCGGTCTCCCGTGAGGATCGCGGCGCCTTCGGCGCCGAAGTTGAGGGTCCCCAACGACGGACCTTACAAGGAGCCTTTCCAGCTGAAGTTCGACTTGCCTCGCGGTCCCAAGCCGGCGAAGCTCGAGCTCCTGTGCGACGACGACCTGGAGCGCCGCCGGCCCGTGCGCGACCTGAAGGCCGGCGTTCTGACCGCCGACCCGGAGAATCTCGGCGGAGGGAAACGGACCCTTCGCCTTCTATCGACCTCCCCGAGCGGCGCCCGCTCGCTGTCTCCGGCCGTCAACGTCGACCTCCGATGTTGCGACCGATTGCTTGTCGAGCGCGGCGTCCCCCCCGCGAACAAGGGCGGCTTCGGCGGCCGCCGCCTGCGCGCCCCCACCGAGGCCAGCTACGACGGCCAACTGTCGTTGGAACGCGTCCGCGTCTGCTCCCGCGGCCGCGATCTGAAGATGGAGCTCCTCATGAGCCGCGTCACGGACTCGTGGAACCCCCCCGAGGGCTACGACCACGCCTACTTCGGCGTCTTCTTCCAGCTCCCCGGCCGCCCCGGCGTCGAGGCCCTCCCCAAGATGGGCGCCAAGGTCCCCGGCTTCCGCTGGGACGCGGGCTTCCTGCTCTACGGCTGGGGGTCCCGCTCCTTCTCGGCCAAGGGCTCGAGCGCCGACGCCTACGGCCCGCCCCTGCCCGGCGAGGTCAAGCAAAGCGCCAACCCCGCGCGCCGCACGGTCAATTTCCTGTTCTCCGAGCGCTGCTTCGGCAAGCTCAAGACCTTCGCCGGCGCGAAGGTGCTGATCACCACGTGGGACGGCTACCTGGGCGAATTGCGCGCGCTGTCCGCGACCCCCGAGGACTGGGCCTTCTCCGTCGCCGACGGAGGCCCGCTCGACGCCCCCAAAATTTACGATCATATCCTCCTCGACCTGTGAGCCACGCATGACCCTTTCCGCCGAAGACCTCGTCGTCCTCGCCCTCGACCGCAGCGACACCGAGCGCGGCTATTATTACTTCCACGCCAAGACCTCCGAGGCCGCGACCCGGTTCACCGCCGCCTCCGAGCTGCCCGACGCGGAGCGCGTCGTCATCGCGCTGTTCGAGACCAAGACCTACTCCGAGGGCATGGGCGGCGGGTCCGCGGAGCGCTCCCCCGAGGACCGCGCGCTGACCCGCTCGATCAGCTCCCGCTTCTCCGGCCGCACCACCGTCGTGCTGATGAGCGGCGCCGCCAAATCCGGCGGCGACGGCCCCCGGGGCCTCGTCGAGTTCAAGCCCGACATGCTGCGCCGCGCGCCCGCGCTGCTGCGCGAGTGCTGGACCCGGCCCAACCGCCAGGACTACATGTACCTGGTCACCAAGACCTTCGGCCTCAACCTCGTCGTGCGCGTGGTCTTCATGATCCTCCCCGTGCGCACGGGAGGCCTGGCGCTCGCGCGCGCGGCCGCCGCGCTGACCTGGTACCAGCTGCAGGACACCGTCTTCACCGTCTTCGGCCAGACCTACATGAGGTTCCTGGGCCGCATGACCGGCATGCTCCGCGTCGGCCCCGCCTACCTCGGGGATTTCACCTTCGTCTACGTCCAGCTCTGCTTCTTCGAGTTCCTCAACCGCCTCGTGCTCGGCCCGCTGGGGATGAACCCGCTGGTCTACACCTGGCACGGCATGGGCCTCATTTTCATAAACATAATTCAGGGGATGATCTCCGGCGGCCCGCTGATCCCGGCGATCAACAAGATGAGGCGCGCGGGCGTCATCAGCCACTCCACGATGATGCACTTCTACCAGCTCTCGAGCCTGACCATGCAGTTCGGCCTGTTCGCGAGCTTCGGCTACCAGTACTTCTACTTCCTGCTGACCACGGGCACGCTCGTCCTCTCCTGGGGCTCCTACGCGCTGTTCTCCCTGTTCTTCCAGGACCCGCCGTCCCGGCAGGCCGAGCCGGAGATGGCGTCCCGCCTCGAGAACCTGGCGAAGCTCGCGCACGCGCGCTAGCGACGGATTTCACGCCGACTGTTTCCGGAAACACTCATTAGAGGTTTCCGCGTCAATAGGCAATAGCGTCCCTGCCACAGGTTGTGTGGTTGTCCGTTGTCCTTCCACTTCCTTGCCGCCGTTTCAGCGTCCACGCGTCCGGGTTCTCTTTTCTATGGCATCGGCACGAGGCCGCACCAAACACTCATCAGGATCAAGGCTTCGGCGATACGCTGCCGAGCCCCTGCCCTCGTTCGAGGGCCCAGAAAACCGTTAGTACCCTGCCATGTCCAATATTTGGCGGCTTACGCCGCCCACAGTTTCTTGGCTTCGATTCTCATCGATCCAGTCTCCCGTGGCTCACGGCCGAGGCGTCTCGCTTAAAACGACGGTGGAGCAGGCGGCTAATCAGTCGCCTAGGTTATTCCAGTTTCCGGCCGAGCTCATCTGCTCCACCTAAATCAATCATGCAAAGGCCCTCGTTAAATCGAACTCGACCTGATCCGTGAGCACGTGGTAACAGGCGCGCGCCAATTTATGAGCCACTGTCTTGAGCGCCACGATCCGATGGGTCTTGGATTGCTTGCGCTGATAAAAAGTCCGGATGCGCTCGTTGTAGCGAATGGCGAAATTGGCCGCCTCCATGAAGGCCCACGACAAATACTTATTGCCGTTCTTGCGGTTGCCTTCGCCCTTCTTCTTGCCGTTGCTCCAGCGGGAACTGCTCACGCAGCGCGCGTACGAAGCGAACTGCCCCACCTTCGCGAAGCGCTCCATATCCCCGGCTTCGTACATGATGGTCATGCCCAGGATATTCCCAATGCCGTCGACCGACAAAAGCTTCTCGAACTGAGGCTTGAGCTTTGCCTGCTTGAGCGCGACGAGCTCGAGAGCGTGGATTTGCTCATCAAGGCAGCGCAGAACCGTCAGGTTGCCTTGCACGGCCAGCGCCCGCATCTGGTTGCCGCCGCAAAGTTCTTTGAGCGCCCCTTCATCAAGATCACGGATATCATTGGCTGCAATCCCATGGCCGCTGTTGCGGGTGACCAGATTTTGAATGCTCAGGATCTGAGCTGTGCGACAACGCACCAACTGGGCGCGCTTGCGCAGCAGGTCGCGCACGGCCCGCTCTTTCTTCGGGTAGATGTAGCCTGTCGGCAGGATGCCCAGGCGCAGCAGGTGGGCCAAATGTCGAGCGTCGTGCTCGTCGCCCGAATACTTCATACCGTCATACTTTTTGACCGCCGCGGTGTTGACCAGCTTGACGCTATAGCCTGCATCCATGAGACCATCGACGAGCCAATACCAATTGTACGTCGACTCCACGGCGATGCCCTGGACCTTTTTGCGGTGCGGCTTGAGCTCGTTCAAGATCGCCGGCAGCTCGTTTGGCAAGCGCCGCTCGTATATGACGCGATCTCGCTCGTCCAAGATCACCAACACGCTGTTGTTGGAATGCAGGTCGATTGCCGCGTATAATTTCATCAGTTGTTCCCTCCTTGGGTTTGTTGTGTCCGTCTTGGAAACCGAACACTACACAACCCGGGGAGGGGACCTCTAGATGATTATCAGTCGGCGCCCGCGCCGGCGCCCCGGCGCCAAATTGATATTCTGACGTCATGGCCCGCATCGTCCTCGCCACCTTCGGCTCGTACGGCGACCTCAACCCCTTCCTCGCGCTCGCCCTCGAGCTCAAGCGCCGCGGCCACGAGCCGGTCGTCGCGACGGCGGAGGGCTACCGGCGCGACGTCGAGAGCCGCGGTCTCAGCTTCGCTCCCGCGCGCCCCGACCTGGACCGCGGGGACCTCGCCCTCCTCGAGCGCGCGCTCGACCGCGTGAGGGGCCCCGAGGTCATCATCCGCGAGATCGTGACGCCGCGCGTGCGCGCGAGCTACGCGGACCTCGAGCGCGCCGCCGCCGGCGCGGACCTGCTGCTCTCCCACTCCCTGACCTACGCGGCGCCGGTGCTCGCCGAGAAGAGGAACATGATCTGGCTGTCCGTCGTGCTGCAGCCGCTGATGTTCCTCTCCGCGGAGGACCCGCCCGTCATGGCGCCCGCGCCCTGGCTCGCCGCCCTGAGGCCGCTGGGCCCAGCGTTCCACCGCGCGCTGTTCGCGCTCGCGAAGCTCTCCGTCTCGCGCTGGGGAGAGCCCGTGCGCGCCCTGCGCCGGGACCTCGGGCTTCCGCGCGGAGCGGATCCGGTCTTCGACGGGCAGTATTCGCCGTACGGCACGCTCGCGCTGTTCTCGCCGGTGTACGGGCCGCCGCAGCTCGACTGGCCGGAGAATACGCTCGCGTGCGGGTTCCCGTTCCTGGACTCGGACATCGGCGGCAAGGAGCTAGACCCGGGATTGGAGTCCTTCTTGAACGCCGGAACGCCCCCGGTCGTCTTCACGCTCGGCTCCGCCGCCGTGATGATCGCGGGCGACTTCTTCCGCAACGCGGCCGCCGCCGTCGAAGGGCACGGCGTGAGGGCGGTCCTGCTGGCGGGACCCGCGGCGAAGGAGCTGACGGATCTGCCCAAAGGCGTGGAGGCGTTCGAATCGGCGCCTTATCACGCCCTGTTCCCGAGGTGCGCGGCGGTCGTGCACTCGGGCGGGATCGGGACGACGGCCCAAGCGCTGCGGGCGGGGATCCCGCAGATGATCGTCCCGTTCGCGCACGACCAGTTCGACAACGCGGCGCGGATCGTCCGTCTGGGCGTCGGGGAGGCGCTCGACGGGAGGAACCCGACGGGCCGGGAGCTTGCCGCGACTTTGTCGCGGCTTTTGGACGACGACGGCATCAAGACGGAGGCGGCTCGCGTCGGGACCGCCATTCGGGCCGAGAACGGCGTGGAGCTTGCCTGCGACGCGATCGAAGCCGCGCTGAAGGCTGCGAGCTTGTAAGCACCCCGCTCGTCTAGTAGACTAGCGGCCATGCGCTGGCTGACGACGTTCGCGTTGTCGACGCTCCTGGCCTTGCCGGCGGCGGCGGGCATCGCGGGGGACCAGCTGTGCCGCGCCGCCGGGCGGTCCTCGGGCTGCATCGACGCCTCCTGGCCGCGCGACTCGTACCGCCCCCCGCGGGACCGCGACGACAACGGACGCGAGGCGCCGCCCGGCTGTCCCGAGTGCCGGGCCGAGACCATCCGCCGTCTCGGGCATTTCCGACAGCTCCAGCCCCCGGCGTGGAGCGAGGAGGACCAGCGACGGGAGATCCTCGGCTCCATCTGGCGCGACGAGCGCCGCACCGCGGCGGGTCTGGGCCCTCTGCTGGCCGCGAAGCCCGCCGTGAAGTCCCCGCTCCCCGCGCCGAAGAAGCCGCCCGTCTCGCCGATCGATCTCATCCGTCAAAAGATCGCCGAGCGAGCGGCCGCCATGAAGGGAAGTCTTCTGTGGGCGCAAGCTGTCGTCCGCGGCGTGTTCAAGAAGAACCACAACAAGTGCAACCTGTTCGTCGCGGAGATGGCGCGCGAGGGCGGGGCCGTCGTGCCTAACATCAGGGGTTATAGGAACCCCAGCCCGCCCACGGCGGGCGATTGGGCCAACCCGGCTGTGTCCATCCCGGGCTGGGCCGTCGTCGCCGAGCCCAAACCGGGAGACATCATCGCGATGTCCGCCCCCATCAGTCTTCCGGGCGCGACCGGACATTGCGGCGTCGTCGTGGGTCCGCGTCGGACGGCGTCGGCCAACGCCCATGCCGACGTGCGCGGCCGGATCACCGTGAACGACTGGGGTTTCCGTGAAGGAGACACCCCTACTTTCCGGCGTTACGTGGGAGAATGAGAATGTCTATGAAACGGACTATAGCCTGCCGCGTCGTCCTGGTTGCTATACTCGGTCTGGCGTGCCCGCCTGCCTTCTCCGCGAAGGTGAAGGCCGTCTCGCCGCAGACCATGTTCCGCGACAGGATGAGCCGGATCGAGAAGAAGGTCGTCGACTTGACGGCCCCCTCCGACCTGTTCCGCTCTCCCGACTTTCTGCAGGTCTACAAGGATCCGAAGACATACGTCGAGGACTCGCTCGAGTTCCTCAAGAGCCCGGATGTCTCCGACACGCGCAAGCTCATCGCCGCGTATTCCATGCAGAGGCTGAAGACCCCGGACTACCTCAAGTTCCTGGACGGGGTTCTCGGACTTTTGAAGACCGAGAAAGTCTCGCCGAATGTCTTCCAGACCGCGGCCTTCCCGACGCTGGAATGGAACACGACTTTGCAGGAGAACTACAAAGACCCCGCGGTGATCGCGTTCCTCAAAAAAGCGAAAACCGTCGTCAAATCGGACGAGGATAGGAAGTACATCGACCGAATCCTCAGCGGCGCCGCCGCCCAGGACGTCGAGGACATGCGCGATATGGAGGCACCCAGGCCGAAGGCGCCTTAGGGATCGGGGTCTTCCTCGACCGTGCAGCGCCAGCCGCGGCACCGGAGGAGATGCTTGAGCCCCGCCCAGCCGCTGCGGGCGAGGTGGTAGAGGCCGCCGCCGGCGAAGTCGTCCTTGGTCCCGAAGGTCGCGCCGAAGTACACCTGTCCGGCCGCGTACCACTGCGCCGAATAGCGCTCGAGGAACGGGCCGGAGCGCCTGGTCTTCAGCTCGAGGCGCCCGATGCGGGCCGCCACGTACTTGCCGTAGTCCCAGCGGACGCCCGTGTTGATCATCCGCGCGGGCACGGAGCCCTCCACGGGGACGCGGGTCCGCTCGCCCAGGATGTCCGTGCCGACCTCGGTGAAGTCCCCGAGGCTGGACCAGTTCGAGTAGCTCGCGAACAGCTCGACCCGCTGAAGGGTCAGCGACCCCCAATAATCGGAGAACATCGCGGGCTCGCCTTCCCGGCTGTAGACGATGGCGTAAAGGTTGATCGGAGCGATCGTGACGATGTTGTGGCCCGACGCGTCCGGCCTTCCCGGCCGGCGCACGTCCCAGCCCTTGCGCTTGACCTCGAAAGGATTGGTCCCGATGCCCAAGCCCGTGACCGGCTCATAGATCGCCAAGTCCAGGAGGCGGAAGCCGACGTAGGCGTGGCCGGCCTCGAAGTCGAAAAGCTCCCCTTTCCACACGACGGCGCCCGCGCTCGCCGGAAGCAAGGCGCCGGCGACGATCAGCGTCGCCGCGGCCCCTCGCGGATTCATGGGGCGGCGACCAGCTGCTGGAGCCTTTCCATGCGGGCCCGGCCCGTGTTCACGCTTCGCGCCCCTTTCTGACGGCGGCGCCAGTTGTCCTCGAGCGCGCTCCAGCCGAGCTTCTGATAGGCGTCCGCCGTCCTCTGGTAGAGCGCCTCGTCCCAGGGAGTCTCCAGAGCGAGGGTCTTCTGGAGAACGAGGGCGTCGTTCCAGTCCTCCGCGCCGGCGGCGGCCCGCCAGCGGCCCGCGATCTCGCCGTCGCGCGGCGCGCGAGCCGGCGCGTCGGCGATCGCCTTCAGGACCTCCCGGGCCTTGTCGGCGACGTCCTCCGGATCCTGACGTGACGACTCCAGGTAGGCGGCGAAATACCAGTAGGCTTGATCGGCCAAGCCCAGCCCGGCGTACGCCTTCGCGAGCCCGAAGTAGAGCGCCGGCGGCTCGACGGGGCTCTCCAGAGCCAGGTGCAGAAGCTCGGCGGCCTCGTCCCAGGCGCCCTCTTGGAGCTTACGGGCGCCCTCCTCCGTGAAGTGCCGGAGGTTGGCCGCCATGAAGGCGGTCAGCGCCGGGGCGGCCACCTTCTCCTCGTTCATCGCCAGATTGATGGCGATGGTGCGCGAGGCCAGGTCGTCGCCGTCCGAGCCGCCGATGCGCGGCACCTTGAACCCGTAGATCTTCTGCCTATCGGGCCAAAAAAGAGCGACGTGCACCTTGCCTTCTCCCTGAAGGTCGCGGCACTCCAGGATCAGGTCGGCGCGCCATGTCACCGCGGGGTCGCCCGCAAGCCACAGGAACGCGCGGCGATGAAGCCGTTCTCTCAGGGTCGCCGAGGAGCAAAGTCCGTCCGAACGGGGTCCGTTCTCGGTCTTGTCGAGGATCTCGACGGTGACCGGGAACAGCGGAAGCGTGAAGTTGGGCTCGGATCCCGGCGCGCCCAAGAGGTTCAGCCGGCTCTTCGCGAAGGAACGCGGTCCGGCGGCGAAGGCGCCGAACCACGCGAACCAAGCCGCCATTAAAGCGCCCCAAAGGCGCGGAAGCCAGAAGGACAAACGTCGCATCCGGCCGATAATAGCATTCATGACCATCGGTGATAACGCATGATTTTGGTAGTCTATCGCGCATGAAAGACCGAATCACCCCCGAATTCATCGCCGCGATCCCCAAGTCCGACCTGCACCTCCACCTCGACGGCTCGCTGCGGCTCAAGACCCTGATCGAGCTCGCCCGCGAGGCGAAGGTGAAGCTGCCCTCGTACTCCGAGGCGGGGCTTCGGAAGCTCGTGTTCAAGGAGTCGTATAAGGACCTCCCGGATTACCTGCACGGGTTCATGTACACCTGCGCCGTGCTCCCCGACCTCGAGAACCTGACGCGCGTCGCCCAGGAGCTCGTCGAGGACAACGCCGCCGAGGGCGTGCGCTACATCGAGGTGCGCTTCGCGCCGCAGCTTCACGTGACGAGCACGACGGGCGTGCGCGACGTCGTGCGCGCCGTCGCCGCGGGCCTCGCGGCCGGCGCCAAGGCGCACAACGGCTCCAAGGCCGTGAAGTCCGGCGAGGACGTCCCCTTCCATTACGGCATGATCCTCTGCGCGATGCGCCGCTTCAAGAAAGGCATGTCGCCTTACTTCGCCGACATGCTGCGCCTCATGGAGCACGCGCCGAAGGACGAGATATACGCGGCGGCGTCCCTCGAGCTCGCGCGCGCGGGCGTCGAGCTCGCCCAGGAAGGCCTGCCCGTCGTCGGCTTCGACCTCGCCGGCGAGGAGGCGGGCTACCCTCCCGCCGACCATTGGGCCGCTTATCAGTACGCCCACAACCACTTCGTGCGCAAGACCGTCCACGCCGGCGAGGCCTACGGCCCCGAGTCCATCTGGCAGGCGATCACGCAGTGCCACGCCAACCGCATCGGCCACGGCACCTTCCTGTTCGCCCAGGACATGATCCAGGACCCGAAGATCGAGGACCGCAAGCGCTACGTCGAGGACCTCGCGAACTACCTCGCCAGCCAGCGCATCGGCATCGAGGTCTGCGTCACGAGCAACCTGCAGACGATCCCGTCGCTCAAGTCGCTCGACAAGCACCCGATCCGCCAGATGATCGACCACGGCCTCTCGGTGTCCATCTGCACGGACAACCGCCTCGTGTCGAACACGACCGTGTCGCGCGAGGTCGGGCTCGTGTGCGCGCACGCGAAGGTCAGCCGCCTCGAGCTCAAGCGCCTGATCGTCGCCGGCTTCAAGGGCGCGTTCTTCCACGGCACCTTCGAGCAGAAGCGCGCCTTCGTCAAGGCCGTGTCCGCGCGCTACGACTACCTCGCCGCCCGGCACTTCCCGGCCGCCAAGTCTTAACCGGGATCGCGGCGGACGGTGTCGGGCGAGAACGCGGGCACGCACACGGCCACGTATTCGCACGGGCCGCCCGGCGTCGAGTAGCGCACCCACTCGCCTTTCGGGATGATGACGGCCTGCCCCTCCTTGACGAGGAAGGTCTTTTCGCGCGTCTCGACCCGGAGGGTGCCGGAGATCACGACCGTGTATTCGTCGAACTCCGGCGTCTGGCCGGGCTCGACCCACCCCGCGGGGCTCGACATGCGCGCGACGCTGGCCTTGTCCGTCTTGGAGCTGACGCGCCCGATGAACTCGCGGATGATCTTGGGCTTGTTGCCCGCGGCGGCGACTTGGACCGGCTTGTCGATGAGAACGGCCATGTCTTGTCCTCGAACTACTTCTCGGCCGGGTACCAGCCGCGGATCTCGACGTCGACCCTCATTTAGAGGTCGTCCTTGGCCTTCGACGGCGCGGGCGCGACGCCGACGAAGAAGCTCGACGCCTCCTTGGCCTTCCACAGCCCCTTGTCGTTGACCTTCAGCGTGATCGGGCGCGGCGTGTCCGCGCCGGCGCAGACCCCGAAGAGCTTGACCTGCCCTGGTCCGGGCGGGCCGTGCTTGTCGGTCTTGAACCGGAAGCGATAGGGCGGCGCCGGCAGGACGTAGTCGGACTCGGTCTTGACGCCCTCCGCGTAGCACCGCGCCACGCGCGCGTCCTTCTCGAGCTTCGGCAGCAGGAACTTGAAGCCCGCCGCCGGCTCGTAGCCCTTGTAGCCCGTCTTGCTCTTGGTGAGCTGCCCCTGGTCGATCGCCATGGTCATCAGCGGCTCGCCCAAGGCCTTGTCCTGGGCGTAAACCAGCATCGCGGTCACGAAAACGGCCGCGCCTCCCTCCGGCGTCTTGGCGAGCGAATCGCGCAGCGCGACGAATTCCTCGGTCGAGGACGGGAGCTTGTCCACCGTCACGACCTTGTCCGTCGGGGCGGCGGCGACGGCCGCGGCGGGCGACAACGAGACCGCGACGGCAAGAGCGATCGTTCTCATGGGGGTTCTCCTTACTTGCCGCAGTTGTAGCTGAACACGCACATCTTGTACGGCTCGACCTTGACGCCGAAGGCGACTTTTCCGCCGGAGTAGCATTTCGAGTTCTTGGTGATCGCGGCGATCGCCGCCGCTCCGCCGTGGACGCTCACGCTGCCGCTGTTGATGGCATCAAGATAATAATCGTCGACCTTCGGCTTGTAATCCCTGAGCTGCCCCTCGCCTTTCTTTTTAGCGGCGTCGTTGTCGGGCTTGAACTCGTAGATCATGCACTGCGCCGGACTGACGCAGTCGGGCAGGGCGCCGTTGAACGGCTGAGCCTGGCCGACGCAGCCGAACTTGGGCATGTCCTGCATGTTCTTGTGCTGGCTGACCCCGTACTTCGCGGCCTGCTGGAACCACGGATGGTTGGAGCCTCGAAGCTTGCTCAGCGCGAGGTTGTTGACCCGGGTCAGCTGATGCGCGACCTCCGCCACCAGAGGCTTGAGGTAGGTCGGCGGATTGGACTTGTTCTTCGTCATCCAGGGCTCGAGCTTGCTCTTGTACTTGCTCAGGGCCGCCTGGACCTTGCCCGGGATGGCCGAGCCGGCCTTGTCCGCCGCGGCCTTGGCCTCGACGAGGTCGCGGTCGGCGGCGCCTTCGAGGTCCGCGGCGCAGCCCGCGTACCAGATGTCGTGCATCGCCGCGCAGTCCAAACTGGCGACGGCCTTCGCTTCCTCGACCCATTTCTTCGCCTCCGTCTCGAACTCCTTCGGGGACATGACGGCGGCGGCGGCGGGGACGGCGGACAGCATGAGGCACATGATCGCTGTTTTCACGGTGGCTCCTTGCTTCTTCGTTTCTAAAGCACGCGGCTCTGGCTGGCGCCGTAGCGGCGGGCCTTCGGCTCGGTCGGGAAGGGGACGGCTCCCTCGGGGAGCTCGAGCCGCGGGGCGTAGTTCTTGATCGGCACGATCGGCACGCCGTCGGCCGCGGCCTCGGGCGCCGCCTCGCCGCCCTCCGCGCCGGCCTCGACGCCCTCCTCGGGCTCCTCGGCGGCCTCGTGATGGTCGCTGCCCTTATAGTTGACGGCCTTGGTCTTGACCACCGCGATCTCGATCCTCGGATCGAGGGCGACGTTGCCGGAGACCTTCCAGGAGAAGTCGTCCTCCAAGTCCGCCGCGTCGTACGCGGCGTATTTGGCGGCGCGGTTGAACTTGCCGATCACGGCTCCGGCGCCCGGGCTCTTCGCGCCGAAAAGAGCGCCGTTGCCGAAGAAGAGGTTGTCCTGGATCGAGACCTTCGGCCCCGTCTTGTCGTCGTATTGAGGGAAGATCGCCCCGCCGTAGTTGAGGGCGAACAGGTTGCCGACGATCTCGACCGAGGAGGCCGTGTACCGGTCGCCGATCTCGAGGGTCCCCGGGTTCGAGGTCGCCGGGTCGGGGTTGTAGGGCCAGTTGCGCGCGAACGTGTTGCCCTCGATGCGATAGCGCTTGAGCATGGTCTTCGAGGACGGCGAGCGCGCGCGCCAGCAGAACACGTTGTTGAGGAACACGTTGTTGCGCACGAGGACCTCGGCCTCGGTGCCGGCCGGGCGCAGGAAGGGCTCGGAAACGCCGGACGACGAGTTCAAGAATACATTGTCCGCGATCGTCAGGCGCTCGGCGGTCAGGTAGCCGAAAGCCAGCAGGGGCGAGGAGGGCGAGGTTCCCTTCTTGAGCGAGTTCGACTTGGCGTCGTAGCGGTTGGCCGCGCCCGAGTCGATCAGGAAGCCTGAAAGAGTCAGCTCCTTCAGGACCGCGCCTTTGCGGCCCTCGAACTTGACGACCGGCATCGTCATCGAGTCTCCCACGACGAGCCGCGTCGGCGCGGCCAGCGGCGAGCGCTTCTCGAAAGAGGCGTCGAAGCCGCCCAGGATGAGCAGGGCCGCGCCCGGAGCCTTCACCTCCGGAAAAGGCCAGTGCGGCACTCCGCCCTTGCCCGTCTGCTCGCCGGAGGCGACCTTGATCGTGACCGTGCAGTCGCCGCAGGCGTTCAGATGCTCGGCGGCCTTATCGAAGGCCGGACCCAGCTTTCCGGCGGAAACCACCGCCGACCCGTCCGCCTTCGCCTTCGCCGTCTCATAAGCCGGCGTGTCCTTCGCCGCCACCAATATCGTCAGGTCCGACGCGGCCGCCGGCGCCGCGGCCAAGACCGCGGCTAGAAAAATGTTCATGAGCCCTCCTCGCCCGCGCTGGGGCGGCACGAAGGCGGGTAAAATAACAAATATCGCGAAGATTGGGTGGGAATATGACGGCGAGGGACACGCCCTAGCGCGGCTCGCCCGGCAGATAAGGCCGCGTCGTCCCGTCGCCCTCGAGCACGATTGCCTCGGGCCTATGGGACAGATCGTTCGAGCCCGTGAAGAACAGGACGATCTTGACCCTGCTCCAGCGTCCCGGCTCCCGGCGCATGATCGCGGTCAGCGCGTCGCGCATCTTCTCGAAGTTCGCCCAGGTGTCGTCGGAGAAGCCGATGGCGTGACGGCCGCCGTCCGCGCCGAGAGGCGACGCCTGCAGGGCGTCGATGAACTCCGCCATCAGCTCGGCCTTGCGCTCCGCGGTGCGGCGCGTGCCGCCGACGCCGTGGAGGTTCTCGACCTTCGGCAGATAGCGGATGTAGCCGGCGGACTGGAGGTAGCGGAAGCCGTCGAGAAGCTGCTCGGAGGTGTGCTGGCGCGCGGTCAGCACGTAGGTGTGAGCGGCGAGGACAGGGTCGTTGAGCGCGCGGACCAGCGCTCCCCAGCTCGGGCCCTGCCACTCGGAGGCGGGAAGGTTCTCGACCGCGTGCTTGAGGTCGGCCGCGAACTTCGGGCCGAAGAACTCGCGGAACGAGGCGTCGCCGCGCAGCTCGTAGTCCCTGAGGTTGACGCCGCCGTAGGCGAAGTCCGCGCCGATGCTCTTCTCGATCACGGCGAAGCGGGCGGTCGGGACGGGAAGCTCCTGGTCGCCGCCTTTTTTGAACAGGATGATCTTCGTCGGGAAGCCGGGACCGAAGGCGTTGCCGTCGAGGTCGAGAACGTAGGCGGAGACCGGCGCCGCGACGGAGTCATCGGACGGGGCGACGCCGGGCTTGAGCCAGTCGACGAGCGCGGCGCGCAGCTGGCCGAGAGGGTTCGGGCGCTCGGGCGCGGCCGGAACGGCGGACGGACGCAGGGCGGCGGGCACGGCGACCGGCGCGGGGATCGCGACGGCGGGAGCCGCCAAGGCCGGCGCCAGGGACGGGGCGGACAGAGCGAGGACCGGGGACCGGAGGCCGGCGGGCGCGACGAGCGCCGGAGCGGAGAGGCCCGGGACCGGGACGGCGCCCGTCTGGACCCGAGTCAGGACCTGCGCGGGCGCCGGCGCGACCAGCCCCAGCGCCGCGAACGCGAAGAAGACTCGCGCCGGCGCGAGTCTCCCGGACCGGCGGCTGTTTCCGGAAACAGTCGCCATATGACCTACAGCCAGCCGCCGCCGACGCCGAGGAGGTAGTCGCGGACCTCGCGCAGGCCCTGAGCGTCGCGTGCCATCAGGTCGAGGGCGGACCTTCCGCCGAAGGCCTTGTTCGGGCTCTTGATCCAGTCGTTGGAAGCCGGCGCGCTCAGGATCTCGTTGATGCGGCGGTACACGCCGAGGGCCAGGGAGACGCGCTCGAGCGACGCGCGCGACAGGGAGGAAGGCGACTTCCGGTACCTCGCGTAGGTCCTCGCGTCCACGCCGAGGACCGCGCGGCGCTCGGCCGCCGTCAGCTTCCAGAGGTCCGCCAGCCGCTCGAAGGCCTTGAAGCCCGGAGCCGACAATCTCGCGCCGTTCGTCGTCAGGCCCGACCACTCGGCGAACGAGGAGGCCTGGCCGTCCTTGAAGCGCAGGCCGAGGCCGATCGCCTCGAGCGTCTGGTCGAGCGTCTTGCGCGCCATCTCGATCTCGTTGTCCGGCGCGCGGAAGAACGACTCCACCTCGGACTTCCACGGGGCGGAGACGAGGCCGCCGGCCGCGCCGATCACGCGGGTGCCGCCGCGCGGGCCGACCTTGGCCGACAGCGCCTTCCAGTTCGCCTTCACGAAGGACCACGCGCGCTCGCGCGTCGCGGAGTTCGAGAGGAGCCAGGCGTACGGCATCCACGCGTCCTGCGCGCGGATCTCGTCCGACACCGTCATCGCGAGATACCGGTCGAGCAGCGCCGGCTCCGAGAACTCGGCGAGGGCGCGCAGCATCAGGCTCTTCTGCTCCGGCGTCTTCGGCGCGGCGAGACGCGCGCGGAACGCGTCGAACAGCGCCGGGTCGTTGCGGCGCGCGGCGGCGGTCAGGACCACGGCGGAGATGGACGAGTCGATCGACGAAGGGTCGGCGAGATACTTCTCGAGACGCGCCGAAACCTGGTCCTGGTCGAGCGCCTTCGGCGCGAGAAGCGCGAGAGCGTTGAGCACCGTCGGCCGGGTCAACGTGGTCTCCTGGCTCTCGCCTTTTTTCTTGTCCCACCCGAGCTTCTGTTCGAGCGGCCCGAAGAAATCCGTCGCAAAAACGCCGAGCGCGTCGCGCTCGGCGTCGGTTTCGGACAATTCCTGACGGATCGTCTTCAGGTACCCGAACGCGTCCTCGACGATCAGTCGCGAAGCGTCGCCGCGGAACGCGGCGAGCGAATCGAGAAAAGTCGCGACCGGCATACGTCCGGCGCGGACCTGGGCCCACAAGTTGTTCAAAAGCCCCGCTCTCTCCACCGGAGAAAGTTCGCCGCGGCGCGACAGCGCCGCGGACAACAGCTCGGGGGACAGCGCGAAGCGGTAGTATCCGGTCTCATTCGCGTTCGGGTACACCCAAAGTATTTCGCCGGCGCCCGGCAAGGTCACCCTCTTCGTTGCTTTATCCAACAGCACCGAGGCGGTGCGCGTCTTGCGCTCCCCCTTGAGGCGATAGCGCACCACGACGGGGATGGACCACTTCGTGTCGGCCTTGAGGTCTGACGCGAAGAACCGCTCCTGCGCCAGCGTGAGGACGCGGCCTTCGGCCGTCACCGACACGACCGGGACTCCCCCCTGGCTCAGCCACTTATCCATCATCTTTCGCACCGGCTTGCCCGACGCGCGCTCGAGCTCCCTCGCGAGGTCCTTCGCTTCCGCGTTCTTATACGCGAAGCGCCTCATGTAGCCCTGCACGCCCTTGCGGAACGCGGCTTCGCCGACATACGCCTCGACCATGCGCAGCAGCGCCCCGCCCTTCTGGTAGGACATCGGGTCGAACATGGCCTGGATCTCGGCGGGCGTGGCCGCGTCGGAGCGGACCGGGCGCGTGCCGGGCAGGGCGTCGATGGACAGCGGCGAGCGCTTCCCCTGGTCGAACTCGTCCCAGACCTTCCACTCCGGCTTCCACGAGTCCACGACCTTGTAGGCGAGCCAGGTCGCGAAGGCCTCGTTGAGCCACAAGTCGTTCCACCAGCCCATCGTTACAAGGTTGCCGAACCACTGGTGCACGATCTCGTGGCAGACGACCTCGGCGACGCGGCGCTTGGCGGCGTCGGAGGACAGCCTCGGGTCGATCAGCAAGGACGTGTCGCGGTAGAGGATCGCGCCCCAGTTCTCCATGGCCCCCGAGGCGAAGTCGGGCGCGGCGACCATGTCGAGCTTGGGCAGCATGTACGGGAGGCCGAAGTACGAGTTCAGGCGCTTGAGCGCGTTCTCGCCCGCGTCGAGGGCGAAGTCGGCCTGGGCGATCTGGTCCGGCGCGGCCCAGACGGTCAGGACGGTCTTGCCGACCTTGCGCGTGCGGGGCTCGAGACGGGCGGCGAAGACGGCCAGGAGATACGACGACATCTTAGGGGTCTCCTGGAAAGAAACGACGCGGCGGCCGTCGAGGACCGCGTCGGAGACCGGCGGCATGTTGGATAACGGCGTCAACCCCGCGGGGACGTCCAACGTCAACCTGAAGCCCGCTTTGAACGACGGCTCGTCGAAGCACGGAAGAACGCGGCGCGCGTGCGTGGGCTCGAGATGGGTGAACGACCAGGACTCGTCCTTGGTCCCGTTCTTGCCCCGCGACTTGTACAGGCCGCGCATCAGCTCGTTCATCTTGCCGGAGTACTCGATCTCGACCTCGGCGCGGCCCTCGAGCGGCGCGTCGAGGAGCAAGGTCACGGTCTCGGCCTTCGCGTCGACGACGATCTTCGACGGGTCCAGGCGGCGGCCGGCGACGACGACCGAGGTCAACGACAGGTCGAGCGCGTGAAGGACGAGCCGCGGCGCGGGCTGTTTCGATTCGAGGGAGATCTTGACGCGGCCGGTGAACGCGGCGTTCTCGGGATCGAGCCTCAAGCGAAGATCATAGGTCCTCGGAAGCACGGTCTTCGACAGACGGCCCGCGGAGGACGGGGGCAGCGGCGCTTGCGCGGACGGGGCGCCGGAGGGGACCTCGTCGCCCGCGCAGGCGGCGCAGGCATGACCCTTCGCGGCGTCGAAGTGGAGGTTCAAGGTGGCCGCGGCGGCGGCGGGAGTCTCGGCGAGGCCGGCGGTCAGCGCGTCGAGGGAGGGCTTGGCGGCGGAGAGCTTGGGTTCGTTCTTCATGATGGGGGCGGCCGCGACGGGGGCGGCAGGGATCACGACGACGGCCGGGAAGGGCATTATAGAAGGAACGGCGGTCAAAGCGGGGGTGATGGAGAGCGCGGAGGGGAACGACAGAACGGAAGGGGCGCTCATGTTGGCGCCGACGGATTGGAACGGCAAAGAAATATGACCGGGACTCACGGGAAGACCGGATTTCACTTGAGCCGCCGACGGCGACGGCAATGAAACGACCACGGCGACGGCGATCAACCTCGTCATGCGTCCTATTTTATCGAATGATTTCAACGCTCATATGGGACCTAGGGGCCCGCGAGGCTTAGACTTTCGGCCCAAGAGATGAGTTCAAAGTCCCAATAATTCCTAGTCCCCTTACCTGAGGCTTTTGGGCCCCGAGGGCTCATCCGCTCGACCCCCTCTTGCGGTTATACTTCGAGCTATGATCAAACACGCTCTTTCCCTTTATATCGCTCTCTTCCTCGCCGCCGGCCCCGCGACCGCCCAGATGCAGGAAGGCGCCGCCGCCGGACGCGCCGGGACCGCCCCGGTCGGGACGGCGGGCATCAACGCCGGTCCCTCCGTCAACGCTCTCCCCGCCCTTCCCGCCGCGTCCGCCGGCCTGACTGGAGCGCTCAGCCCGTCGGTCGCCCCCGTCGTGACGGCCATCGAGGCCGCCGCCGTCCGTCCCGAGACCCTGAGGACCTTGGCCGCCGACGTCTCCCCCGCCGCCGTCTACGCCCGCGCCCTCATCGCCGCGCCGGTGACGCCCGCCGTCCGCGCCGAGGCCGTCAAGTCGCTCGGCGAGGCCGCCGTCGTCCGCCTCGAGACCGCCGTCAAGACCTTGTCCGTCGAGGCCCAGGCCTCCGCCAAGGCCGCCGCGTCCCTCAAGACCGTCGCCGCCGAGTTCGCCGCCCTCGGGAGCCGCGCGCCCGAGGCCGTCGCCGCCCCGGCCGCCCCGAAGCGGGTGTGGAACGCCCTGAAGCGGGCCACCGTCACCGCGATGATGGCCGTCACCTTGACGATGTCCGTCGCCGGCCCCGCGATCGCCCAGCACTCCGCCGCCCTTCCGAACGTCCCCGCCGCGACGATGATGGCCCAGCTCGGCGCGCAGCAGCACGCCCAGGTCGTGCAGGCCGCCGACATCAACGACGCGATCGCGAAATGGACGCCGGCGACGAAGGTCATCGTCATCGGCAACCCCGGTCTCGACGCCGGCTCCCAACGCCAGCTCGCCTCGTGGCTCGCCGACAAGCACTGGACCGTGATCATCATCCAGAGCAACGCGGGCATGACCTACCGCGACGCCGAGGGCCGCACGCACTACGACAACGACGCCGTCGAGTACGGCGCCGGCCAGGGCATCTACAAGAAGAACGGCTTCTCCTCCCAGATCGACGAGGCGAGCGGCCTCCAGGACGGCTCGATCCTGGTCATCACCATGGAGCAGCGCAAGCTGTTCCTGCGCAACTCCGAGGCCCAGCGCGTCAACGGCCTCGACGGCGAGCGCGAGTTCCCCGGCAACCTCGACCAGTGGGCGAAGGCCCGCCTGCGCGCCGGAGGCGACATCATGGGCGCCGCGAAGGAGACGGTCACGAACGTCGATTCCCAGCTCCAGTCCGCCGTCGCCTCCGCCTCCCAGAGCGCCAAGTCCTCGGTCGCCTCGGCGAAGTCCTCCCTCGAGGAGCTCGCCAAGGCCCGCGCCGCCTTCACCCGCTCGCACCCGTCCGCCGCCGCGACCGTCGGCGCCGCGGACCTCGGCGCCCTGCGCCTCCAGCTCGCCGCCGCCGAGAAGGCCCTGGCCTCCAAGTCCAACGCCGAGGCCGCCCGCCTCGCGGGCGCGGTGTCCTCCGCCGCCCAGAACGCGTCCTCCTCGATGGCGAGCTACCAGTCGAACTACGACGCGGGCAAGTCCCTGATCGCCTCCGTCCGCGGCGAGGTGGACGCTCTCGAGCGCGCCTCCGGCTCGTTCCTGAAGGCCCACCCCAAGGCGACCGGCGACCTGGCCCGCCCCGATCTGCGCGCGATGCGCGAGAAGCTCGCTTCCGCCGAGTCCGCGCTGGCCGCCAACCCGTCCGGGGCCAAGTCCGCCGCCGACGCCGTCGCCGCCGAGGCCCGCCGCGTGCAGGCCGCCCTCAACGAGCACGCCGCCGGCGCCGACCAGATCGCCGCCTCCGAGGCCGTGCTCTCGCAGCTCGAGTCCCGCGAGCGCGCCGGCTCCGCGTCGACCGACCTCGTGACCGCGAAGCAGTCCCTGCGCGAGGCCCGGGAGGCGCGCGACCTCGGCGCCTCGACCTGGTCCTCCCAGCTGCAGAGCGCGAAGTCGGCGCTCGCCAACGCGGAGCGCTCGATCGCCGACGCCGACGCCGACGCGAGCCGCAACGCGATGCTGGCGATGATCTTCTGGATCCTGCTCGGGCTCGGCACGGCCGGCACGAGCGCCTTCCTCAACTGGCGCGCCCGCAAGGCCCGCGGCAAGGCCGAGGCCGAGCTCACGAAGTGGGACGCAATCCTGGAGACCAAGCTCGACGCCGTCATCGACGAGCTCGACAAGCGCATGGACGTGTACGTCGGGCCGATCTCCGGAGAGAAGTCCCGCGGCTGGGAGGACGAGACCGACGCCGCCGCGGCGAAGGTCCGCCAGGACGCGGGCCGCGCGAAGCTGTACCTCGCGATGGCGCGCAACATCCACGACCGGGCGACCGCGCTCGTCCGCCCCAAGGCGATGACGCTCGGCTGGATCGTCAACCAGCTCTGGCCCTCGCGCTACCTGAAGGCCGAGGCCATGCTCGCCGCCGAGCCGCTGACCTTCAAGCCCGAGGACGGCTTCGACGCGCTGTTCGAGAAGAAGAGCGATTGGCGCGGCGACCTGTACGGCGAGGCGAAGGACTACGCCCCCGTCTCCGAGAACTTCGAGAGCGTGATGGCCAAGTTCAACGCGACGTCGAGATCAGCCGTCGCGGCTCTCGACGAGATCGAGAAGGCGTCCACCGGCTACGGCGCGGCGTTCGACGCCACCGAGGCCGCGATCGCCGCCGCCGCGAAGAAGGCCGCCGAAGCCGCCTCCGGCGCCTTCTTCAGACTCCCGGAGCTGGCCGCCTCCATCCTCCCCCAGGCGAAGGAGACCTTGGCCGCCGCGCGCGGCAAGGCCGCGAAGAACCCTATCGGCGCGATGAAGGGGCAAGGCGCGCTGGCCGGGCGCATGGCCGCGGATTCAAAGTCGCTCGCCGAGCTGGCGCTGTCGATGTACCGGGACGAGCTCGCCGTGACGGACCCCATCGTCGCGGCGCTGACCGCGGCTTCCGTCGGAACCAAGTGGATCGCCGACGACCGCGCGGCGCTCGACGCGCGGGCCTCCAAGCTCGCCTCCTCCCTCGCCCAGAGCGACGGGGCCAAGGGCCTCGCTTCCCTCCAGGCCGCGTACGCGGAGCGCGCGGCGAGCCTGGCCAAGGCCAAGAACGGCCTGAGCCGGATCGCCGCGTCGCGCGCCGAGGCCGTGAAGTCGGCCGCGGCCGTCGAGGCCGCGCGCTCCCAGGCCGCCTCCCGCCTCGGCCTCGAGGCGGACGTCATGCTGCGCGAGGCCAAGAACGACCCGACCGAGCGCCTGACCGCCGCCGCCGTGGCGCTCGACGAGGCCTCCGCCAAGCTCGGCGAAGGCAAGCTCGCCGAAGCCGAGGCGTCGCAGAAGCTCGGCGCGGACCTCGTCGCCCAGGCCGACGCCATCGTCTCCGCGTCTCTTCAGTCGTTGAAGGAGCAGGACGGCGACGTCGCCGGCCGCATCGCCGAGGCCCAGCGTCTCGACGCCCTGCTCCCCGAGAGGGCCGAGGTCCTCAAGACGATCAAGCGCGACTTCGCCGCCTCCACCCTCGGCCTCGCCGCGGGCGACGTCTCCCACCCGAACTCCAACGGCACGATCGACGACAACGTCGACGAGGCCCAGGTCGCGATCGACGCGGCCAAGGCCAAGCGCGAGAAGGCCGTGCGGCAGTTCCGCGAGGCCAAGCTCCTCGAGGCGGCGTCTTTGCTCGACCAGGCGATGGCGCACGAGTCGATCGCGCAGAGCCGGCTCGACGAGATCGCCGAGAAGCGGGCGCGCCTCGACAAGGCCGTCGTCGACAACGGCGCCTTCCTCGAGAAGCTCGAGGCCAAGGTCCGCTCCTGGAAGACCGAGATCCCCGACGACAAGCGCACGATGCGCCCGACGATGGCGGCCTACGCCGACTCCGTCAAGTCCCTCGGCGAGGCGCGGAGCGCCAGCGATATGAAGAAGGGCGACCCGTTCAAGGTCGCGGCCGCCATCGCCGCGGTCTCCGCCGGGCTCGACCAGCTCTGGGTCAGGCTCAACAACGACCGCGACGCGTACGCGGAAGTCGTGCGCAGCCTGAAGGCCGCCGACGCCCAACTCGGCTCCGCCGCCCGGCTGGCCCAGGAAGCCCAGGGCGACGGCGTCGCCGACAGCCCCGCGATCACGAGCGCGTTGAGGGAGCTCGCCAATCTCCGCTCCGCGTACGAGTCCGCCTTGGCCGCCTCCCGGGTCGAGCACGGCGAGTGGCCGAAGGTCGACGCGGAAGCCGACCGCATCACGGCCCAGGCGGCGCACGTCGCGGCTTCGCTGAAGGGCGAGATCGCCGCCGCCGCCCGCGCGACCGAAGTCATCTCGAACGCCGCGCACAAGGTCCGCGAGGCCACGAACTGGACCGGTTCCTATGGGGTTTCCGTTCCCGGCTCCCCCGGCTCCGGTTCGCTGAACTCCGCCAAGTCCGCCCTCAACAGCGGCGATTATGACGGGGCTATCCGTTACGCCGAAGCCGCGCGCAGCGCGGCGATTTCAGCGATCCAAACCGCCGAGGCCGAAGTCTCTCGCCGCAGGCGCGAGGAAGAAGAAGAGCGCCGCCGCCAGGAAGAAGAGCGGCGCAGGCGCCAGCAAGAAGAGGATGATCGCCGTCGCCGAAGCGAAGAGGATAGCCGTCGCTCCTCGAGCGGCTCAAGCGGCGGCGGCTCCAGCTGGGGCGGTTCAAGCTCAGGCGGCGGCTCCTCCAGTTGGTGAGGAAGTTCCTCGCCGTCGCCGTTCTATTGACGTCCGCCGCGGCGCCAGCCGCGGCGCAGGTACGAGTCGGAATAGCCGTTAAGCCCCCGTCGATCGGCGCGGTACCGGTCGTCGGAATGGACCGTCTGAACGAGTCCTCCACGCCGTTGCCGTTGACGTCTTTGTCGTTGTCGCCTTCTTTATCGCCCGCCGTTTCCCCCACGCCGAATTCCGTTGTTTTGCCTGTCCTGCCGCGCCCCTCCATCGCCGTTCAAACTCCGTTGCCGTCGTCGTTATCCGTTTCGATCAAACCGTCCGCCGCCAAAGCCGACGACGTCCGCCGCGAAGCGGCGAAATCCGTCGCTGAATGGAAGTCCTCACGCCAAGCCGCTCCCGCATCGGCCCCCGCTGAGACTCCGTCTCTCGAGCTGGACGCCCTCTTCGACGGCTCCTTCCCCGCCTCGCGCGAGGTGCTTTCCCGCGCCGCCGCCCGCGGCGTGGACGCGGCGGCGCTCGCCCAAGCCCTCTCCCTCTCTCAGTCCCCCTCCGACGCCGCGGCCCGCCTTTCCTCGCTGGGCGTCCTCGGCTCCAAGGAATCCTCCCTCGCCGTTTCTCAAGAAGCCGAGTTCCGCTTCTTATTGACCCGCCTCTGGCGCAAGACCTCCTCCTCCCTCCCCTCGCCGTTCGCCGTGGACAAGACCTTCTCCGTCCCGGCTCTGACCGTGGAGCGCGACGGGACCGTCTTTTTCGTGCACGGCGTCGCCCACGGGAAGTACGGCGCGCCCCGCCGCGGGGCCGTGCTGTCCACGGTCCGACGCGCCTTGGCCGCCGGCCACGCCGTCTACTCCGAGCAGAACCTTCCCGCTTATTACGGGTACAAGGCAGGCCTCGAGACGCTCGACCACGCCTCCGCCTCCGGCGCTCCCGCGAAGGTGGTCCCCGCCGCCCCGGGCTTGACGCGCGCGGCCCTCCTTCTGAAGCGCGCCATCGACTGGGCCGTCGCTCCCGGCTCGACCCTCGCCGCCCTGGCATGGGTGATCGTCTCGCCCGCGTCGCCGTTCGCTTGGATCCTCCTGCCGCTGTCCGGCGGGCTCGCCTGGCTCATACTCTCGGGCGGCCTGCCCCTGATGGCCTGGAAGCGCCGCATGCTGGCCGCGGGCGCCCGCGCCGAGGGCCTCGAGGACATCGCCGACCAGTACGCCGACGAGGCGCGCCATTTCTTCGTCGCCAAGCCCGATCTCGAGGTCCTGCGGGGCCTGGAGCTCCCCCAGCCCCTCGGAGCCTCGGAGGACGCCTTCTCCGTCCGCTCGCGCGCCATCGCCGACGCCGCCGCCGCGCACGCCGCCGCGACGGGCGCCAAGACCGCGCACGTCGTCGTCGGCCATCTGCACGCCCACGAGGTCGCCGCGCGCCTGGCCGCAGGACCCAGAGCGCCGGCGCCAGGGTCCCAGATTTCCTAGGCCTATTAGATTCCTGAAATGACACCTAGAGTCTCATGCCGAAAAAGACGGTACGCAGTAGAATAAGCCCCGAAACCGATTCCCGGAGGATCACCCTGATGTTCAAGAAGTCACTCGCCTCGATCGTGTCGGCCGCCGTCCTCGTGGCCGGACCCGGACACCTCACCTTGGACGCGGCGGCGCAGACGCTCACGCGCGGCCCCGTCACCGGCGTGAGCGTGACCCCGGCGATCGGAACCGGGCTCAACAGCCCCGTCCCCGGCGCTTCTTCCTTTAACACGCCGTCCCTCACCCCCGCCGCCCTCCTCTCCCCGAGCCTGACGCTCGCCCCGGCGCCGGTCCTGCCCGCCATCGCCTCCCCCGTCTCGCTGGCGCCCGTCCCCGCCTCCCTCGCCGACCGGCCGCTGTCCGCCGCCGCGAAGTCCGTCCCCGCGACGCCCAAGGGCTCGCCGCTGTCCGTGATCGAGTCCCGCGACGCCAAGGTCGGAGTCGCCGAGAAGGGCGCCGCCTTGAACGCCCTGTTCGAGAACTCCCTCGCCGCCGGCTCCGAGTCCCTCGAGGTCCTCGGCCGGTCCGCCGCGAGCGATTCGCCTCTGGCGAATCGAACCGGCCTCTCCCGCGCCGAGGCCGTCTCCGCCAAGTCGCCCGCGTCCATCCGGAACGCCGCCCTCGCGAAGGGCCGCGCCGCCGGCGAGCTCGCGATCGTGAGCCTCGTCAAGCGCGCCTGGAACGCCGTCCTCGGCATGCTCGGCATCGGCGTCAAGAAGCTGGAGACGCCCGAGGTCATGGCGCAGCGCATCATCGACCAGCTCAACGCCGCCAAGCCCGTCTACAACCGCAAGGTGCAGGAAGCCTCGACCTTGGTCGAAAAGCTCAAGCTCCAGGTCGAAGGCGAGACCAAGAAGGTCGCCGAGCTCGAGCAGGGCATCACCGCGCTCCTCTCCGACTCCGACCCGGCCAACGACATCATGGCCTCGGGGATGATCAACCAGCAGAAGACCCTGGCGGCGTCAATCGCCGCCAGCCAAGAGCAGATCGTCCTCGCCGAGGCGACGCTCGTGTCCATCAAGGACGAGCGCGCCCGCTTCTTCTCCGAGCGCGAGGAGACCATCGCCAAGATCCAGGCCGGCCTCACCAAGTCCGCCGCCGCCGACATCCAGAAGCAGATCGCCGAGCTCAAGGGCGGCTTCCAGGTCGGGGACCTCAAGGACAACATGGACAAGTTCGAGGACGCGGTCAACGACAAGGTGGCCGACGCCAAGGGCACCGTCGACTCCGTGGAGTCGAACCCCGACCAGATCCTCAAGAAGGCCAAGGATTCCCTCAAGTCGCAGGAGATCAAGGACGAGCTCGCGCGCCGCAAGGCGGCCATCGAGCAGGCTCAGAAGGACAAGGGCGCGGCGGGCGGCGGCGTCGTCAGCACGCTCAAGGCCGTCGGCATCGCCGTCAACGTCGTCATCGGCGTGTGGGCCGGCCTGAACACGGGCTGGATCGCCATGATCCTCGCGGCCTCCGCCGTCTCGGGCCTCGTGATCCCGATGGGCTCCATCGGCGCCGTCGCCGGCGGCGTGTTCGCCGAGAAGGTCATGAAGACCTCGGGCGCCAAGACCGCGGGCATCGCCATCCTCGGCGGCGTCATCGGCGCCGGCGTGGGCGTCGCGCTCGTCGGCCTCGCCGGCTACGCCGGCTTCGCGCTCGCCTCTCCCGCGATCGCGATCACCCTCGGCGTCTCGGCGCTCGTCGCGAGCGTCCTCGACCTCGGCTTCAAGACGATCTTCAAGAAGGACAAGCCCGCGAGCAACGACGACAAGCCCGCCGCTGGCGGCCTGCTCCTCGAGCTCGGCATCGGCGCGGCCGTGATCGCGGTGATCGCCGCGGTCTCCGCGCCGTTCCGCAACCTGCTGGCCCGGGCCTGGAACGCCGCGCTCGGCATCTTCGGCCTCGGCGTCAAGAAGCTGGAGACGCCCGAGGTGATGGCGCAGCGCATCATCGACCAGCTCAACGCCCAGAAGCCGGTGTACAACCGCAAGGTGCAGGAGGCCTCGACGCTCGTCGAGAAGCTCCGCCTGCAGATCGAGAAGCAGGAGGCGCAGTCCGCCGAGCTCGACCGCTCGGTGACCGCGATCCTCTCCGACAGCGACCCGCTCAACGACGTCATGGCCGAGTCGCTGCTCAACCAGAAGAAGACGGTCGACGCGTCGACGCTGTTGACCAAGGAGCAGCTGGCCATCTCCGAGAAGACTTT
>JACPFR010000026.1 GCA_016182905.1 Elusimicrobiota bacterium | reverse complement strand
CTGCGCGCGAGCGTAACCCGCGAATATCAGAATGATCGACCGTCGAGATCAGCTTCGCCTTCGGGTCCAGGATCTTCCAGGGACGGTCCGGTCGTCAGCAACGACGGCGCAGTTGACTCGGCTCGTCCATATCAGAAGCGCACCTGCGCGCTGTAGACGATGCTGCGGTAGTCGTTGGAGGGCAGCTCGTTGAGGAACGGCCCGGTCTGGCGCACGTACTCCGGGAAATACGTGAGGCGGTTGGCGACGTTCTTGACCGCCAGCACGTGCCTGATCCTCGACTTCGGCCGTTCGTAGGCCGCGCTCAGGTCTCCCGAGGACTGGCGGGAGACGGCCGCGAGCCGCCCGGCCGTCGCGCCGCGGTAGCGGACCACGCCCGAGAAGGTCACCGGCCCCCAAGTCTTCGCCGCGCCGGCGGCGAAGGCGATCTTCGGGACGAACCGGAAATTGGTCTCCCAGCCGTCGCGGCTGCGGACGTACGTGACCGCCGCGAACGCGTCGAGGTCCTCCGGCCGCCGGTAGCGGGCCTCGAGCTCCGCGCCGACCGCGTTGAA
Organism: Elusimicrobiota bacterium; assembly: GCA_016182905.1. Lineage (NCBI taxonomy): Bacteria > Pseudomonadati > Elusimicrobiota > Elusimicrobiota bacterium. The sequence goes on along the minus strand of JACPFR010000026.1, from coordinate 22,357 downwards.
CTTCCCCCCGTTCTCGTACTTGCGGACGCCGGGCACGAACACGCCGTCGTCGAAGAGCACGTCCTTCGTGACCCGGTCGATCTTGTTCTTGTACTGGGCGATGTAGGCGACGGCCTGCAGGGACGCGCGGCTGCGCTGCGCGAGGTACGCGACCTCGGCGCTGTCCGAGCGCTCGGGCTGCAGGCGCGGGTTGCCGGCCACGGAGCGCGTCGGGTTGAGGAAGAAGAGCTCGAAGATGGACGGGCTCCTGTAGGATTGGCCCGCGATGAGCTTGACGCTGTTGTCCTCGTCGATCAGGTAGATCAAGGTGCCGCGCGAGGCGACGTTCGTCCCGAAGTACTGGTTCCGGGTCAGGCGGCTGCCGACCGCGCCCTTCCAGCGGTCCTTGTCGAGGCCCAGCTGGGCGAAGGCGGAGTACTCGAAGACCTGGCGGCCGTGGAGGTTCGTGCCGCTGATCACCGCGCCGCTGCGCGGGTCGTAGGTCTTGTAGAAGTCCACCCAGCGGTAGTCGTAGTCGGCGCCGCCCTCGAGCTCGAGCGCCGGCGACGGCCGCGCGTCGATCTTGACCAGGTTGTGGATCCGATAGCCCGAGGTCCGGGTGGCCTCGGTCTCGTCCTGCGTCCGGGGGAAATCGCGCTCGTTCCAGTCGTACGTCGCGGACCAGCCGAGGTCCAGCGCGTCGGTCAGCGGCGCGTCGAGGGAATAATTGGCCAGATAGCCGCTCCGCTTCTGGAGCCGGCCGGCGCCCTGGGCGAACTGGGGCACGGCGCCCTCGAGGTCGAGGAACTCGTCCTGGTAGCCGTTGAACAGGACGGAGTGCCCGCGGTAGGCCCCCGCGAGGGTGAAGTTCCCGCCCCGCGGATAGCGCAGGTCGTCGACGCCACGGGAGACGCCGGTCTCGTCGGTGAACGACACCCTCCGGCCGCGCTCGCCGGCGGCGTTGGCGGCGACGAAGAAGGAGCGGCCGGCTTCCCGGGACTGGTAGTTCCCGCCGGCCTGGTACGCGGCGGGGACGCCGAACTCGCCGTGAAGGCGGACTTTCTCCCGGGCCCCCCGCGGCCGGCGCAGGACGATGTTGATCGCGCCCGAGAAGGCGTTGCTCCCGTACAGCACGGACGACGGCCCCTTCAGCACCTCGATGCGCTCGACGTCGTTGATGTGGACCCGGTCGAGGAAGCCCTCGCCGGTGGTCGACAGCCATGACGGGATGCCGTCGATCATGATGAGGACCTTGTTCGCGTAATGCGAGGGGAGGACGCCGCGCCCCGCCGGGACCGTGTTCATGAACGTGGTGCGCGTCATGTAGAGGCCGGCCGCGACCGAGACGGCCTCGGACACGGTCAGGAAGTTGTAAGCCTCGATCATCGGGCGATCGATGACGGAGACGGTGGAGACCGTCTTGAACAGGGGCTCGGGCCGGGTCGACGCGACGGCCGCCTCCGTCTGCATGAACTTGAAGAAATCATAGTCCGTGTCGCCGTCGGCCGGGCGGCCCTGGGCGACGGCGGAGGACGCGGCGAGAACCGCCGATAGGACGGCGAGCGCGGCCTCCTTTGAGGCTTTCATCGCCGTAAGATACGCCATCGCCGCGTCCCGGGCCATAACGACGGGGTGAATTAAATGTCAAGACGCGGCTCGACGCCGTCGTCACGAGACGGCGACACGGCGTCCATGGGAGAGGGCGGCGGAGTCGGTTAGAATCGGGCATCGACCATGACCCACGACCGCGCCGCCGCGCCGTCCGTCTTGCTGCTGCTCGCGGCGCTCGCGGCCGCGCCTCCGGCTCCGGCGCAGGAGATCGCGGCCGTCCTCAGCTCCGCGCCCGGCCCCTATCAGGCGGCCTTCGACGGCTTCCTCAAGGCCATCGGGCGGGAGGTCGCGCCCGTCCGGCTTCCGGCGCGCGCGCCCGCCTCCGGCGCGCGCGTCGTCGTCGCCTTCGGAGGCGAGGCCGCCGTCCAGGCCTACGCGGACGAGGCGACCTTGATCGCCTGCATGGCGCCGGGGCTCGGGACGAGGCTGCGTCACCGGGGGCCGTTCGTCTTCGTGTCGATGAAGCCGGCCCCGGGAAGGCTCCTCGCGGAGCTGCGCCGGCTCCAGCCCGGGCTCAAGCGCCTGGCGGTCCTATCGGCCGGGAGGGACACGGCGAGCTACGTCGCGGACCTCCGGCGGGCCGGCGCCGCGGTCGGGATGGAGATCGTCGCCCCGCGCGCGGCGGGATCGAGCGCCGTCCCCCACGCGCTCCGCGCCCTGCTGGCGGCCAAGGCCGACGCCGTCTGGCTCGCCCCCGATCCGAGCCTGGCCACTCCCGAGAACTTCCAGACCATCAAGCAGTTCTCGTGGGACAACCGCGTGCCCTTCTACGCCCCGACCCGGGGCCTCGCCGCCGCCGGCGCCGCCGCGGCGGTGTCCGTCGGCGCCGAGGAGGAAGGGCGCCTCGCCGCGGAGCTGGCCCGGCGCGCCCTCGCCGGCGAGGACCTGCCCGAGATCGTCTATCCGACGCGGACCTCGATCACGGTCAACCTCGAATCGGCGCGGAACGCGGGCCTCGTCATCGACCCGGACGCGCTCGGCAAGGACATCGAGGCGCTGCGATGAAGCTCCAGACCAAGTTCCTGGCTCTCATCCTCGCGGCGGGGCTCCTCGGCTCGGGGCTCGTGCTCGTGCTGATCCAAGGCTCCGTCCATTCGATCATCATCGGCGGGATCGAGAAGAGCTCGGTCGTGCTCGCGCTCGCCTCGATGCACGACCTGGCCGCGGCCATGGCGTCCCGCCGCGAGATGGACCTGCTTCCGGTCCTTCAGAAGCTCCAGCGCGAGGAGGGCGCGCTGTACGCGGCGGCGCTCGATCCGGACGGGAAGATCCTGGCGCACACCACGGTCACGGAAAAAGGCCGGATCGAGGACGACGAGTTCACGAGGGCGGGCCTGAGCGCGGGAGAGCCGCGGCTGAAGAAGGCCAGCGTGCGCGGGGAGCCCGTGCTCCTCATCACCGTCCCGGTCTGGCCCCCCGCCGCGGACGAGGAGTTCCTGCTCTCCGGCCCTCTGCGGGCGGGGATGAAAGGCCGCATGGGAACGCTCAAGCTCGCCGTCCCGCTGCGCGTGCCCGAGGAGACGGAGACGCGCATCCTCCGGGACATCTCGCTGATCGTCGTCCTGATCGGAGCGAGCGTCTGCGGCCTCTTCGTCCTGCTCGCGCGCGGCATGCTGGCGCCGATCCACGGCCTGATGGCGGGCATCGCGCGCATCGGCCGGGGGCAGTTCGACGTCAAGGTGCCCGTCCTCTCGCGGGACGAGCTCGGCGAGCTCGCGGAGAGCTTCAACGCCATGAGCGGCGAGCTGGCGCGCACGACCGTGTCCAAGGAGTACGTCGAGGGCGTATTGGAGAACATGGACGACATGCTCGTGGTCACCGGTCCCGAGGGCCTCATCCAGACCGTCAATCGCGCCGCCGCCGAGGCTCTCGGCGAGGCCGAGGTCGTCGGCAGGCCTCTCGCCTCGATCTTCGACCCTCCTCCGAAGGAGGAGCTCGTCCGCGACGCCGAGGTCGTCCTGCGCACCAAGGACGGCGGGCGCATGCCGGCGCTCTACTCCTCGTCGGTGTTCCACGGACGCGACGGCCGCCTCCGGGGCTTCATCGGCGTGGCCAAGGACATCACCGCGCGCAAGCGCAGCGAGGAGGCGCTGCTCGCGGCCAAGCTCGCGGCCGAGGCGTCCAACCGGGAGCTCGAGACGTTCAGCTATTCCGTGGCCCACGACCTGCGCGCGCCGCTGCGCGCGGTGGACGGCTTCAGCCAGCTCCTCCTCAGCGAATACGCCGGCAAGCTCGACGAGGCCGGGAAAGACTATCTCAACCGGGTCCGCCAGGGAAGCAAGCGGATGGGACACCTGATCGACGACCTTCTCAACCTCTCCCGGATCACGCGCACCGTCCTGCGCCCCGAGAGCGTCGACCTCAGCGCCCTGGCGGCGGCGATCGGCGACGAGCTGAGCAAGGCGGAGCCCGGCCGCCGCGTCGACTTCGTCGTCGCCCCGAACATCCGGGCGTGGGGCGACCCCAACCTGCTGCGCGTGACCCTCGTCAACCTCCTCGGCAACTCCTGGAAGTACACGAGCAAGCACGCGGCCGCCCGCATCGAGTTCGGCGCGAAGGACCGGGGCGGGAACATCGTCTACTTCGTGCGGGACGACGGCGCCGGCTTCGATATGGCGCTGGCCAAGCGCCTGTTCGAGCCCTTCACCCGCCTGCACGCGGCGAACGAGTTCGAGGGCACCGGCATAGGCCTGGCCACCGTCCAGCGCGTCGTTTCGCGCCACGGCGGGCGCGTCTGGGCGGAGAGCGCGGTGGAGCGCGGCGCCGTCTTTTATTTCACCTTGTGGGAGCGAAAATCATGATCGAGAACAAGGTCATCCTCATGGTCGAGGACAACACCGACGACGAGAAGCTCATGCTGATGTCCCTGCGCAAGAGCAGCGTCGCCAACGAGGTCGTCGTCGCCCGCGACGGCCAGGCGGCGCTCGACCTGCTCCACGGCTCCGATGGGTCCCCGGCGACGCTGCGGCCGATGGTGGTCCTCCTCGACCTGCACCTCCCGAAGATCGACGGCCTCGAGGTCCTGAGGAGGATCCGCGGCGACGAGCGCACGCGGCACCTGCCCGTGGTCGTGCTCAGCTCCTCGGACGAGGAGAACGACCGCATCAAGAGCTACAACCTCGGCGCGAACAGCTACGTCTGCAAGCCGGTCGATTTCGGCGCCTTCGCGGCCGCCGTCAAGGAATTGGGGCTGTACTGGCTCCTGCTCAACCGCCCCTGCCCGTGAACCGGCTCAGCGGGCGAGGAGGCGCAGGATCTCGGCGACGCTCCAGGCCTGGGAGCGCGTGCCGCCCGGCTTCTGCGCGGGGCCCGCGCTCCTGAAGACCGGGGCGAGGCCCGCGGGATCGTCGAGGGAGAAGTCCTTCAGCGCAGGGTCGTCCTCGCCGCCGTCGTAGACCTCGGGAAGGGAGCCCTCCGGGACGCCGGCGAGCGCCTCGACGAGCGGGGTGATCAGCGCGCGGGTCTCGGCGCCCGTCCGAGCCTCGTCCCAGCCCATGTCGCGGCGCACCTGGGCCAGCGCCTCGGCGAAGGCGCCCATCAGCCAGGGCCAGACCGTCCCCTGGTGGTAGGCCTGGTCCTTCTCGAGCGGCGGCCTCGACGTGTCGTAGCGCGCGCGATAGCCGCTGTCGCGGCCGGACAGCGTGCGCGGCCCTTTGCGGGTCAGCAGGTCGCGCGTCGCCGCGAGCATCACGGCGCGGCGGCGCTCGGGGCTCAGGAGGTCCCCGCCGCGGCTGACCGCGAACAGCATGTTGGGGCGGATCGCCTCGCCGTGCGGGTCGCCCTCGACGACGTCGCGCAGGGCGCCGCCGGTCCCGCCCCAGGCGCGGCGGTTGTCCTCGGTCTCGAACCAGAACTTCTCGTTGAACGACGCCTTCACCTTGTCGGCCAGCGCGCCGCGCGCGGCCGCGGCCCCCGCGTCGCCGGCCCGGGCCTCGAGCGCGGCCAGGAAGCGCAGGTTCGCGTACCAGAGGGCGTTGATCTCGACGGTCTTGCCGTCGCGCGGCGTGACCGGCTTGTCGCGCCCCTCGGGGTCGGCGTCCATCCAGGTGGCCTGAGCGGGCGTGACCACGAGGCCGTCGGCGTCCATGTAGATCCTGTTCTTGCGCCCGTAGCGCTCGTAGGAGGCGCCCTTCTCGTAGCCGGCCATGATCCGGCGCACGACGGGGGCCATCTCGTCGACGAAGGCCCAGTCGCCCGAGGCCTCCGCGTACGACTTGACCGCCTGGACGTACCACATCGGCGCGTCGGCGGTGTTGTACTCCGCGTTCTTCCCGTCGGTCTTGTTCGGGATCAGGCCGCCCTTCTCGAAGGCGGCGAAGCGGCGCAGGACGGACTTGGCGTCGTCGAAGCGCCCCGTCGTCAGCAGCAGGCCCGGCAGGGAGATGAAGGTGTCGCGCCCCCACTCCTCGAGGAACCAGTCCATGCTCGCCGCCCAGATCTGCACGGAGTCCCCGTCGCGCTTGACGAACGCGGCGGCGGCGGCGGTGAACGCCGCCAGCGCCGCCTCCGGGGCCCGCCACACGTCTCCGTCGCGGCTCGCCTTCAGCATGCGCAGCTGAGGCCGCGCGTCGGAACGGACCCGGTTCGCGTAGTCGGCGTCCTCGGGGAGCGGGATGCGGTAGCGCCAGGTGGAGACTCCGCGGCGCATCTCCTTGACCGCGAAGGGGTCGCGCCACTCGTCGCCGAGGGTGTAGGCGACGAACTTGGCGTTCGCGCCGGAGGAGCCTTCGCGGCGGGCGGCGAAGTAGCGGCCGAGGAAGTCGGGGCTGCGGGGATCGTCGTGGGAGCTGACCTTCTTCCAGTCCCCGCCGACCGTGAGGAAGCCGAGGCGCTTGGCGTCCGCGTCCTTGCCCTCGAAGGCCTCGGCGAGCGGGAAGGCGCCGCGCGCGCCGAGCACCTTGCCCAGCGCCGCGACGAACTCGTCGCCGGGCTCGTCGCCGCTGGCGAGCTGGCCGTTGCCGAACTTGTAGGCGAAGTGCAGCGCGTCAGCGCGCGCGCCGTCGAAGCCGAAGTCGAGCCAGTGGCGATAAGGGTCGAGCGAGGCGGCGTAGCCGTCCTTGCGCAGCTCCGACCAGCGCCACAGCGCCAGGTCCTTCCAGTCCTCGTGGATCCAGGCGTTGATGATGCCGGGGTTGCGCGTGCGCAGGTCGGCGAACAGGCCGGGGCGCTTCCAGGCGTCGACGGAGTTCTTGGCGCGGAACATCGGGATGTCGAAGAGGACCTTGCCGCCCGCGGCGTGGACCTCGGCGACGGCGGCCTTCAGCTGGCCGCGCGCGAGCCACTGGGACCAGCGGCGGACCGCGACGAGGACGGGGAACTCGGGCGCGGCGCGCGCGGCGCGCTGATCCTCGGCGCTCCAGTCGAGCGCGGGTTTGCCGATGAGGGCGGACAGGGCCATGAACTCGGCGTACTCCTCGAGCCAGGAGGCGTTCTTCGCGGCGAACTCGGCGAAGGCGCGGGCGCGAGGGGAGTCCCCCGCCTTCTGGAAGCGGGCGTACGCCTCGCGGGCGACGGCGCTCTCCCGCGCGCGCAAGGCGGGATAGTCCACGCTCTGCGAAGGCGCGACGACGCGCGCCGCCAAGGCCGGGTCGTCGCGGACCTCGTCGACCCGGGCCCAGTCGATCTGATCCTCGTTCAGCGCGTACAGGCTGACCGGGGCGTAGGGGCTCTCGTCGAGCGTCGCGAAGTGCGGGAGGAGCAGGACGGCGTCGACGCCCTGGCCCTTCAGCTCCTCCCGGTAATAGCGGCCCAGGTCGGAGTACTTGCCGACTCCCGGGTCGGTTTTTTTGGAAGAGCGGAGGGCATAGAGCGGAACGGTCTCGGCCGTGCGCGTCGCCGAGCCGTCCTTCCACCAGCGGGAGGCGTCCTCGGCCGGCGCGTCCGCCCCGTCCGCCGGCGACGGCGGCACGGGCGCGAACGCGAGCAGGCCGCTCAGGACGGCGCGGGCGGCGCGGCTCGCGAGGCCGGCGGTCAAAGCGGCGGGCGCCGGCGCCGTCGCGGTCCGCGACGAGGCCTCGTCGGCCAAGGCCCGGGCCTCGCGGACGATCGACTCGGGGTCGTGCAGGCGGGCGCGGAGGGCGTCGAGGGCGCGGTCCTGGGAGTCGAACAGGCCCGCGCCGACCTCGTGCTCGCCGTAGGCCGGGAGCGGCGTCGCCGTGCGCTTCACCAAAGAGGCCAGGTAGAGGAACCAGCCGTCGGGCAGCGGACGTCCCGCCGCCTTCATGCCCTCGGCGAGCGCGCGGGCGAGCTCGGCCAGCTTCGCCGCGGTGCGCTCGGCCGCGGCGGCGGTCCCCAGTACCTTCGCCGGGGCGGGCGCCGGGGTCCCGAGCACGGCGTCCGCCGCCGCGACCGCCGCCGCGGCGAGCGCCTCCCCGGGCTTCAGGTCGTCGACGAGATCGGTCCAGGCGACGATCGGCGCCTCGGGGGTGCCGCGCGAGGAGTAGAACTGCAGGCCGTCCGAGCTCGCCGCCGCGACGACCACGGCCAGGCCCGAGTTCCCCGGGGCCGCCACCGTGCCCCTCGCCGGTCCGGCGTTGCCGGCGCCGACCACGACGCCGATCCCGGAAGCGACGAGGCGGCCGATCAGGAGGGACAGCGGGGTGCGGCGCGTCGTCGGCGCGGCCAAGGTCAGCGCGATCACGACCGGGCCCTTGCCCCGCGCGGCCTCGGCGACGCGCTCGAGCGCCTCCATCACGCGCGCCTCGGACACGCCGCCGGAAGCGCGCACGCGCACGAGCGAGAGGTCGGCCCCCGCGGGGATCTCGGCCCGGGCCTCTCCGTCGCCGAGGTCGATCGTCGCTCCGCCCGGCTCGGCCGGGGCGTTCGACAGCGGGTAATAAGGGAGAGAACGCCGCACGGTCCAGCCGCGGTGCTCGAGGGCGATCGTCAGCGCGTACAGCTTGTGCTCGGGGACCGACAGCCACAGCGCGCCCGCCTTCGGCAGGGCCGCCTTCGCTGTCGTCTCGAAGCGCGCGAGCGTCTCGCGGTCGATCGAGCCCTCGCCCGGCGGAGGCAGGGCGATCAGGTCGACCGGGCCCATCGCCTCGTCCACTCCGGAGACTCCCGAGCCGGAGGCGTCCATCGGCGCGGTCGGCGCGTCGAGGGGCACCCCCGCGGCGCGCGCCAGCAGCTGCACGAGCTCGCTGAGCGCGCCGGGCTTGTTGACGGCGTCCCGGTTCCTCACGACGAAATCCGTGATGATGGGCTTCAGGGGCTCGGCGCGCAGGCGCGCGACGAAGGCCTTGCTGCGGACCGCGACCGGGAAGACCTTGGCGATCGTGCGCGTGAGCGCGAGGTTCTCGGGGCCGGCCGCGTCGAGCAGGTCCGTGACGACGCGGTCGCTGATAGTCTCGGGCGCGGCGTCGGCGAGGTTCGAGAGCGCCGCCGAGGCGAGATGGCGGATGTTCCCGCGCTCGCCGCGGTCGCGCACGCGGGACGACAGGCCCTCGGCCTCCGTCGCGGTCGCGTAGGCTCCGGTCTGGCCGAGCAGCCACACCGCGGAGAAGCGCGCGCGCTTGTCCGCGTTGCCGAGCTCCTTGACCGCGCGGGCGATCGCCGAGCGGTCGCCGCGGCGCGCCAGCGCGTAGGCCGCGTAGACGCCGACGTCCCAGGACTCGTTCGCGGCGGCCTTGCTCAGCAGGGCGTCGACCGCGTGCGTCGGGATCTCGGCGAGGGCCAGGAAGGCCATCTGCCGCACGCGAGGATCGGGGTCGTTGAGCCCCGCCTCGGCGAGGGCCGCGGCCGACGCCGGGGACTTCAGGTTCATCAGCGCGGAGGCCGCCCGCAGGCGCACGAGCCACACCTCGTCTCGAAGGGCCGACAGCAAGGCCGGCACCTCCAGATCGCGCGCGGCGGCGAAACGCTTGGCGACCTCGGCCTGGATCGCGTTCCCGACGGCGGAGCGGTCCACCGGCTCCTCCGAGGGCTCCTCCGGGTTCTCCCCGTCCTGCAGGGCCTGCGCCTCGCTCTTCGCGAGCTCCGCTTCGCGGAACGCGCGGTCTTCGGCGTCCTGCACGGCCTTCAGCCGCTCGAGCCAGGCCCACGCCCCGGGGGCCGGAGCCGCGGCCGCGCCCGTCAGGCGGCGCCACAGGTTCAGCGCGCCCGCGCCGAGGGCGCGCGTGCCGGAGCCGGCGACGAGCGAGACGGCGGCGATCGCGTCCACGAAGCCCGCGCCCTGGAACCAGACCGGCACGCCCATGTCCTTGGCCGTGCGCATGAGGACGGCCTTCACCGCGAAGGCCATGTTCTCCGCGACGAAGGGCGTGATGGCCCCGGCCGAGCGCATCGCCAGCTTCACGAGCAGGGCGATGCCCGCCAGGGACGGGTTCGACATCGAGGTGCCCGACATGCCGGTGTGCTTGCCGTCCTCCAGGTCGGAGGCCGAGCGCGGCGAGTCCTTGGACTTGGCCGAATAGACGCCGTCCTTGTAGACGTTGCTCGAGCCGGGAGTGGTCGTCACGTCGCCGCCGATCGCGGTGACGTCGGGCTTGAAGCGGAAGCGCTTGATCGCGTAGCGGCGGTCGATGTCGGGGCCGACCGAGCTGTAGAAGGATATCTCCCGGACGCCGTCGTCCTTGCTCTTGGCCGCCGCGGCGACCGCGATGACCTCGACGCCGGCCGCGGGCTGGCTCAAGGTGCGGTCGAACGGGCCGGAGTTGCCGGCGCTCGCGGTGACGATCGGGTACTCCCCGGCCGCGTTCTTCTGCCTCGTGAGCTGGGAGAAGAAGTCCGCGAGGTTGTCGGCCGACGAGCCGCGGCTGCCGAGGCTCAGGCTGATCACGTCGACGCCTTTCTTCTGCGCGATGGCGGCCGAGCCCATGATCTCGCCGTCCGAGGCGCCGGGCTGGTCGCGGGAGAACACCTTGGCCATCGTGCCCGCAGCACCCCGAGCCATCCCGAGGAAGCCCTCGTTGCCGGAGATCGAGGTGCCCGCGACGTGCGTGCCGTGGCCGATCCAGTCCTCGGTGCCCTCGTCGACCATGTCGACCACGTCGAGGCGCCCGCCGAAGTCGGCGTGCGTCGAGTCCGCGCCGGTGTCGATCCACAGGATCGAGCCGGCCGCGCCGGTGATGCCGAGCTTCCAGACCGGCTTGACGCCCTGGAGCTCGGCGGAATCCATCAGGTGCGGCTGGAAGTCCGACTGGGAGCCGAGGATCTCGGCGCTCGCGCTCACGAACTTGCGGATCGCGCTCGCGTTGCGGCGCGGCACGGTCACGTAGATCTCCTGGCGCCCGACGTCCGCGCCGAACACGTGGCGCACCGCGACCTCCATCTTGTCGAACAGCTCGAGCTGCTGGCCGAAGCCGGCGTCCTCGAGGGACTTGCGCGCGGTCGCCCGGCCTTCCTCGGTGAACGAGGCGTTCGGGACCGAGGCCGCGATGCGCCCGCCCTGGATCGGCCGCAGCCAGAGCCCGACGCGGGCCTCGACCTTCCTCAGGATGAGAAGGTGGCCGCCGTCCTCGAGGTCCACGCGGGTGACCTTGAACTGGCCGCCGTCGGCGGACTCCCAATAGCGCAGCAGCTTCTCCCATGAAACGACCCCGACGTCGTCCGGACCAAAGGATAAGAAGGCGAAGCCGCGGTCGCGCAGGCCGGAGTACAGGCCGTCCATCAGGCTCGACACGCCGACGCCCTTCAGGCGCTGGGAGGCGATCTGCCGCCAGAGCTTGCGCACCTCGCCCTCGAACGCCCTCATCGCCCGGCTCGAGCCGTTCTCGCGCAGGCGCTGGGCGCGCTCGACGAGGTCCGTCCAGGCGGACGACTCGCTCGTGCCGTTGAACGCCTCGCCGCGCACGACGAGGCGCGTCGCGAGCACGTAGAGGCTGTCGAGCTGCTTGAGCACCTCCTGCAGGCGCAGGGCGTCCTTGGACTTCGGCTCCGGCAGGGCGCGGGTCGCGCGGCCGAGCACGATCGCGCGGTAGCGGTTCGCCGACTCCGCGAGGGCCTTCTGGGGCTCGTCGTCGCTGCGCGCGGTGACGCGCGCGGCGCCGTCGGAGAGGCCGGCGTAGAGCTTCGGGTCCTCGAGCTCCTTCGAGTCGGGATTGAGGACGAGCACGTCGTACGGGCGGGAGAGGCGAAGGGAGGTCTGGGTCTGGGTCAGGGCGCGCTGCAGGCCGGACACCTTGATCTGCTTGAGCGCGCGCGGCCCCTTGAACTCGCTCGCCCGGGCGCGGAGCTCGGAGACGAGCGCGGACAGCAGGCCGCGCAGCGCCCCTCGCGGAGGGCCGCGCGGCGCGCTCGCCTTCATGTGGGTGAGCTCGTGGAGCAGGATCTGCCGCAGCAGCCACGGCGTCGCCGCGAGCTCGGGGCGGACCCAGATGTGGCCGCGCGAGGCGAAGGCGAAGGTGAAGTCCTTCCAGCGGTTGTCCGGGCGGTACGGCTTGATCAGCGCCGCCGCGTTGCCGTCGAGGCGCCCCTCAAGGACCTCGGCGCGCAGGAAGGCCCGGAGGTCGGCGTCGGTGGCCTTTCGGCCGCGCCACACGGAGCCGACGAAGGCGACCGCGTCGACGAGCGCGTTCAAGACGAACAGCCCGGTCAGCGCCATCGCGCCGATCGCGGCGACGGCGAGGATGGTGCCGCCGATCGTCGGCTCCGCCTGGGCGGCGGTGAACGCGTGCGCGCCCCAGCGCGCGAATTCGGCCACGCCCCAGGCAAGACCGGAAAGACCCGCCAACGCGAGGGAAAATCCTAATCCGCGTTTTTCGCCTTCCGGCTTGGTCGGCGGGACCGGTTCCGGGATGACGGGCGCGCCGTTCTCGCGCGAGGCGGTCAGTTGGGAGCGGCGGAAGGACTGGGACACGGAGGCGTCGACGCCGGCCCCCGTGTCCGCGACCATTCCGTTGCCGTTCAAAAGCCGTTCCCCGGTGACGCGCTCCGCGAAGTCCTGGGCGGCGGCGGCTCCGAAGGACTCGCCGGGGGCGGAGGGCTTTACGGCCTCGAGCGCGGACGGGGCGGCGGCGTTCGGGAGAACGGGCTTCGCGGCGGCGACCGGCTTGACGCCGACGAGGGCGGCCGGCGCCGCGATGGGACGGGCCGCGTTGAGGGACGGCGCCGCGAGAGACGGGGAAAGGGACAACGACGACAACGGCGAAGACAGCAACGGCAAAACGGATGGGGAACCCAACCCGGCGCCAGGAGTCGCGGGGAGCAGGCCGAGCTGCGGGACGACGGATATCGACGAAACTTTTCCGGCAACCTGCTGAGCGAACGCGGACGAGACGTTGGGGCCCCATGAGGACAGGAGCATCGCCGCGCAGAGCGCGGCGGAAACGAAACGGCGCGACGACGGATGTTTTTTCATCACTGCAAAAAGATCATGTCAGGGTGCGCTTGCTCGGGCTTCTTGGGCTCGAGCGGGCGACGCTTGGGCTCGGGCGACGACTTCCGGGTCGGCTTATCCGATTTCTCGTTTATCGGCTCGTTGAATCGCTTGGAATCATCCGCCACGCCCGGCGTCCGCTTCTTGTAAATGATCTTGTACCCGCGCCCGATCTCGTACGGCAGCGCCACGCCGATCTGCGCGATCCAGCTCCGATACTGGAGCTGCCCCAGCGCCTTGACCTCGGCGTTGAAGAACGCGCTCCACTTGGGCCGCGCGTACTGCACGCCCGCGATCCAGCGGCCCTGGCTCTGCTCGGGGTGGTCGCTGCTCTCGCCGAGCACGTCGGCGATCAGGAAGGTCCGGGACTTGAGCTCGAGCTTGGAGCGCACCGATCCGGTGGCGTAGTTGTAGCCGAAGCCCGCGAACGGGGTCCATCTGTCGTAGCTCTTGTGGGCGACCGCCGTCAGCGCGAAGCTGTTGAGGTTCCAGTCGATCTCGCCGTTGAGGTCGCTGTCGGCGGTGAAGTTATCGTCCACGTTCACGTTGAATTTTCCCTTCAGGCGCGTGCGCCCGCGCACGTGGTTGTAGTGGGCGCCGAGCGCCACCTTCGGCAGGTCCTCGTCCCACAGGTCGAAATGCTGACGCGCGCCGAGGCCGAACGAGTTCGTCTGGACCTGGGCGGTCATCGTCGGGGAGATCTTGTAGCCGGGAGGCGTGGTCGCGTCGGCGAAGCGGAAATAGGCGTCGCCCCGCCACGGCAGGCCCATGCGCAAGTGCAGGGCCAGGTTCGGGAAGAGGACCTGGTTCGGGAAGATATTGGCGCCGCCCTGCTCCTCGAGGGCCGGGACGGTCAAGGTCGGGAAATTGGATTTGTTGAACGGGATGCGGCCGATACCGAGGGACAGGTCGGGCTGGAGGGCCCACCCGGTCACTTCTCTGGGGGGGTCGAAGGTAGACCCCGCGTTGAAGGCCAGACCGTTGGCCATCTCGTGGCTCAGCCACTGGGTCATGCTCCGGAAATCGGCGGACAGGCTGGGATTGGCCGCCCTTGCGGGAGCCGCCGAACAGAGGAAGAGCGCGGCCGCGAGCGCGGCCGAGCTCGATCTCAATGCTTGATGACGACACGCGAGCGGCTGCGGTCGGTGGACCAGTGGTAGGCCTGAAAGCCGGGCTTGAACGTGAGGGTCGTTCTCAGCCGGTACGCAGAGGAGACCTTCGAGCGCACGCCGTGTTTACGGCCGTTGGGAGAAGCGTTTTTCTTCATTGGGACCTCTTGATTTGATGGTAGCAGTCACCCAATACCGCGGCATGGGCCCGAGGTCCCACCCCCCCGGCGACAAAAGGCCCACTATATGGAAATTTCGTTAATGACTAAAAGCCTGGCACTTTTAGCCGGCAAGACGGTCACCAACCAACAAAAAAAAGGCGGCGGATCCGTTAGGATCCGCCGCCCCGAGACGCCCCTGGGATCAGGGATTCTCGTAAACCTTGAGCTTCCCGTCCTTCTGGGTCAGGCCGACCCGGGCGTTGGCGAACATCTTGAAAACGGCGACCTTGTCGGAGGGCACCAGCTCGGCCGGGATCAGGAACACGTGGATCTCGCCGCTCGCCTCGGTCAGGATGAAGGTGAAGGTCTTGGCCGTCTTGTCCACCCGGCCGCCCTTGATGTCGTCGGTGTAGAACACCTTGTACGCCTGCCCCGCGACCGCGACCGGGGCCCCGGTCGCGCCCACGCCCTCGAGCATCTTCTTCAGGGTGATGCGGACCATGTCGTCCTCGTCGGCCTTGTTCTCGAGGATGATCTCGCTCTTCATCTGGTTGATGACGTTCGGGGAGAGGCGGAGGTTGTACTGTGCCGTTCCGGCGGTCACCGTCTCCTCCTTGTCGAGCAGGCCCTTCACGTTGAAGAACACGGGCTCGGAGCCGCTCACCAGGATGGACACGTACGCGTTCTGCTGACGGTCGAAGGCGCCGCTGACCCAGGCCTCCTTGCCGCCGAGGACGTACTTGAGCGGGCTCTTGAGCTGCTTATTAAGGAGCGCCGCGAGATCGATGTCGCCGACCTGGGCGCCCGCGCCCGCCGGCGAGCCGCCGAGCTGGGCGAGCACCGAGAGGCTGAACCAGTTCATCGAGGGCATGAGCTGCGCCGTCGGCTTCGGCATCTGCACGGTCCACTTGCCGGCGGCCGGCTTGGGCAGCGCCTGGAAGAAGGCGGCGTTCATGAAGGCATGGTCCGCGCCGACGGCGACCGCCTCCGAGCCGGCGTGCGCGCGACGCGGCGCGGCCGCGAGGATCAGAGCCAGAACGAGAAGCGTTTTCGCGTGATTCATGGGCCTCCTGAGTCCGTCCCGGTGTCAGGCATTAAATACTTCGTCGGGGCCTGTCGACCGGTGCGGGATTCTAAAACATGGTCCCAATGAATGCAAGCCTAAATCAAGCGGGAGCGCCGGGAAAAAACACCCCCTCCGGTCAGGCTTCGTAAGGGTGTTTCGGGTCGAGGGCTAAGGGCGGAGGCACAGGGATATAGAGTATCTTCCCGCGGAACTCCGGCGTCTTCAAAACCGCCGGTTCGTCCGTCCCGCGCTTGTCCGCCTCGACGAGGACGAAGACGCGGCAGCCCTTCGCGAGCAGGCCGCGGACCCCGGCCGCGTCGGGGACCCGCGGGTACGCCGCCGCTCCCGAGTAGTACATCGCCTGCGGCGACTTGGAGTCGCCGACGTTGAGAAGGACTTTGGGCCCCGGGACCTCGCGAAGGCGCAGCATCTCCCGGCGGAACGACGGATAGTCGTACGTCTCGCTCCAGGGGCACAGCGAATAGTCCGCGCGGAGCCGCTCCACGGCGGCGGCGCCCGTCTGGAGGCCGGCGGCGGCCAGCGCCGCGAGGGCGGCCGCGCGGTACCGGCCCCGGCGCGCCGACCACGCCGCGGCGCAGCCGAAGCCCGCCAGGAGGCACAGCGCGGGGACCGCGACGGCGACGTAGGCGTACAGCTTGGTCGCGATGAGGGAGAAGAAGACGTATGGGACCGCCAGCCAGCACAGCGCGCTCGCGAGGCCGCCGTCCTTGCGCCGCGCGGCCTCGCGGACCCCGTACGCGGCCGCGGCGGCCGCGAAGGCCCACGCGAGGACGGGGCTCCCGCCGTATTGCACGGGGAGTATCTTCAGGTACCACCACCAGGCATGCGCGTGGCCGTCCAAGGCCTTGAACAGGTGCTCGACGTGGAGCGCGGACTCGTGACGCCACAGCTCCGGCCACCGGCTCAGGCAGTACAGCGGCCACGGAAGCGCCGCGGCGAGGAAAACGGCGAACGAAACGGCAAGGAGGCGGGCGCTCCCGCGGGGGCCGCGCAGGGACAGCATCAACGGCAGGGGCGCGGCGAGGCCGAGCAGCGCCACGGCGGACATGCACAGGGTCCCAAGACCGAGCGAAAGCCCGGCGGCGGCGGCCCAGGCGCGGCTGTTCCTGCGGGCCGAGACGGCGAACAAAAGGACCGTGAGCGTTATGAAGAACGCGTTGACCACGTGCGGCGCGTCGTCGGGGATGCGTCCCGACACCAGGCGGATCATCAACGGATTGATGGAATAGAGCGCGGCGGCGAACAGGCCCGCCAAGGAGGCCGACGGCCCGAACAGCTCCAAGGCCAGGAGATAGATCAGCAGGATCGCGAGGGTGTCGAGCGCGACCGAGGGAATCCGGAACGACGCTTCATTCTCCCCGAACGCCGCGATGCCGGCGGCCATCAGCCACAGCGGCAGGGGCGGCTTGTGGAGCCAGACGCCGGCCATCGTCCAGTCCCGGTCGTCGGCGGGCAGGACCTTTTCCTCGTACAGGGTCGGCACGAGAGGGTGCGCCGCCAGGTTCTTGGCGACGAGCGCGTGGTAGGCCTCGTCCCATTGGCTGATGTAGGGATGGTCCGCGGCGCGCCAACGCAGCCCGAAGCCGAGAGCGAGGAGCAGGGCGAGGAACGGCGCCGCGGAGCGGAGCGGCGGATTTCGAGACGGCGCGGCTTCGGCGTTCACGCCATATTGTACGATGTGCGGATGAGCGCTAAGCGGAAGTTCATCATGGGCGTGGCCGGCGGCTCAGGCTCGGGCAAGACGACCTTCGCGCGCGCGGTCCTCGAGCAGAGCCGGGCCGCGGGGATCACCGGCCGGATGTTCTCGCTGGACAACTACTACCGCCCGCTGGGCCACCTGAGCCTCGAGGAGCGCACGGCCTACAACTTCGACCACCCCCACGCGATCGACTTCGAGCTGGCGCTCGAGCAGCTCCACCAGCTGCGGGCGGGCGAGGCGATCGAGCAGCCGATCTACGACTTCAAGGCCTACACGCGAAAGCACGAGACCGAGCGCCTGGAGCCCGCGCAGATCATCGTCGTGGAGGGCCTCTACGCGCTGCACCCGAAGGAGCTGCTCGACCTGTACGACTACAAGATCTTCGTCTCGACGGGCATCGCCACCGCGGCCCTGCGCCGCATCTCGCGCGACATCACCGAGCGCGGGCGCGACGTGGAGGGCGCCAAGCACCAGATCCTGACGACGGTGCTGCCGATGTACGAGACCTACGTCAAGCCCACCCAGCGCAACGCGCACTTCTCCATCAACTGGGAGGGCGAGGAGATCCCCGGGAAGTCGACCGAGGGCCTGATCCGGATGGTGCGGGACTTCTTCCGATAAACGTCCCGTTCGCTACTGGCCGTAGGCGAGGCGCAGGGCGAGGTACTCGGGAAGCCCCGCGGCGCGGATCTTGTTCTGGACCCCCGTGACGTCGTAGGGCACGCGGAATATCCGGAACGTGCCCTTCTCGGAGTCGTACAGGCCGCACGAGGCGCGGGGGTCCTGGTCGCGGGGCTGGCCGACGGAGCCCGGGTTGAGCGCCACCGGGGCCATCACGCCTCCGTAGATGCGCGGCAGCGTCTCCTCCTTGTCCTCCAGGGAGCGCCAGTCGACCTTCTCGGAGTCCCCCTCGGCGTAGCGGAACACGAGCGGCATGTGGCTGTGCCCGACGAACAGCGGCCATTTGTTGACGAGCGGGACGCTGTCGCGGAACTGCAGCGGGCTCATCAGGTACTCCTCGGCCGGGTTGCGCGGCGTGCCGTGGGCCAAGGTGAAGTCCGGCGTCTCGAGCCGGGCCGTCAGGCCCTCGAGGAAGGCGCGGTTCGAGTCCGAGAGGTGCGCCCGAGTCCAGACCACCGCCGCGCGCGCGTACTGGTTGAACCACTCCAGGTCGAGCCGGTCGATGACCGCCAGGTCGTGGTTGCCGCAGATGATCGAGAGGTTCTTGAGGGCCCGGATGCGGTCGAGGCAGGCGTCGGGCTCGGGGCCGTAGCCCACGAGGTCGCCGCAGCAGATCCAGCCCTCCACTCCGAGGTCCTCGAGGTAGTCGAGCACGGAGCTCAGCGCCTCGTAGTTCGAGTGGACGTCGGAGAAGACCCCGTAGAGCACAGTCCTTCGTTATACCAGACGCCGGAGACGGGCGCAAGCGCCCGGTCGTCGGGCGCTACGCTTCGGAAGGACCGGGCTCGGACGGGGCGAAAGGACCCTGGATGGCGACCTTGTGGCTCGTCGCCTCGCGCTCCGTGCCGCCGACCTTCTTGCGGAAGTCGACGGAGATGAGCTGGCTGACGCCCTTCTCCTCCATCGTGACTCCGTAGATGACGTCGGCCGCCTCCATCGTGCGCTTGTTGTGGCTCACGATGAGGAACTGCGTCTTGTTCTGGAACTCGCGCAGGAGTGCTACGAACCGCTCGATGTTGGCGTCGTCGAGGGCCGCGTCGGCCTCGTCGAGCATGCAGAACGGGGAGGGCTTGACCATGAAGAACGCGAACAGCAGCGCCACCGCGGTCAGGGTCTTCTCTCCGCCCGACAGGAGCGTGATGCTCTGCAGCTTCTTCCCCGGGGGCTGGGCGACGATGTCCACGCCCGTGGTGAGGATGTCCTCCGGGTTGGTGAGGATCAGGTCGGCCTCGCCGCCCTCGAAGAGCACGCCGTACAGGCGGCGGAAGTGCTCGCGCACCTCGGTGAAGGTCTGGCGGAAGTTCTCGCGGGTCGCGTTGTTGATCTTGACGATCGCCGCCATCAGGTCGTCCTTCGCCTTCAGGAGGTCGTTGATCTGCCCGATCAAAAAGCGCTGCTTCTCGGCGAGCGCCTCGTACTCCTCGGGCGCGGCCATGTTGATGTTGCCCATCGCGGCGATGCGGCGGCGCAGGAACTCGATCTTGTCGACTTCGACGACGACGCCCTTGAACTTGTTCTTCGCCTCCTCGGCCGTGAGCTGCCACTCGTCCCAGAGGCGGGTCTTGAGCAGGTCGTACTTGGACTTCATCGCCGAGGCGTGGACCTCGTGCTGATGCAGGTCGGCCTGGGCCTGGTCGTGCTGGCCCTGGAGCTGCTTGATCGTCTCGCTCATCGTGTCGAGCTGGTTCTGCAAAGTCTGCAGGTTCTCGAACACGGACTTCGCCGCGTTCTCGTGCCCGGCGAGCTCGGCCTGGAGGGCCGTGATCTCGACGCGCATGCTCTCCTGGGAGGCGAGCGTCTCCTCCTTGCGGCGCGCGAGCTCGTCGGCCTCGGCCGCCAGGCGGGCGATCGCGGCCTCGAGGGAGGCCTTCTCGTCGTCGAGGCGCTTGCGGCTCGAGGAATGCGCCTCGAGCTGCTGCTCGACGCCGCGGACGCGCTCGTCGTGCCCCTGGAACGCGGCGCGCTTGCCGGACTGCTCCTCGCGAGCGAGCGCGAGGGCCTCGGCGGCGTTCGTCTCGGACAGGCGGACCTCGGCGACGCGGGCCTCCGCCTCGGCGCGGCGCGCCTTGCGCTCGCGGATCGTCTCCTTCGCCAGCGACGCGTCGGCGATCGCCCGGGCGGACTCCTCGGTGGACAGCTCCACGTTGCGGGCGTGGTTGGCCAGCGACTGCTCGAGCTGGCTCACCCGGGCCTCGAGGCCGTGGCGGCGTCCGGACTCCTGGGACAGCGCCGCGGCGACCAGGCGGGCGGCCTGGAGGGCCTCCGTCAGCGCGCCTTCGGTCTGCGCCCGCTCCGAAGCGAGCTCGGCTCCGCGCAGCTCGAGGGAGGCGACCTTCTCCTTGATCTCGCCGAGGTCGGCGAGCGTGGGCTGGGGGCCGTCCTTCGACGGCGCGCCGCCGAAGACCCAGTGCTCGCCGAACAGCGAGCCCTCGAGCTCGTACGCCTCGGCGAAGAGGTAGCGCAGGGCCTTCTCGTGGCGCGGGTCGTACTGCAGGCGCGAGAGCAGGGGCTTGGCCTCGGCGGGATAGGCCTTGTCGGCGGCCTCGGGCAAGGAGGACAGGACCAGGAAGCGGGCCCGGCCCGTTCCGGAAGCGCGGAGCAGCTCCACGCCCAGGCGGGCGGCGGCGGAGTCCTCGACGACGACGGCGAACAGGCGCTCGCCGAGGAGATCCTCGAGCTCGGGCTTGAAGGCGTCGTCCACGCGGAACAGGCCGCGCACGGTGCCGACCACGCCGGCGATGCCGGCGTTGAGCACGGCCTGGGCGCCGACCCAGTACGGGTTCTGGCCGCCCTGGGACTCGAGGGACTCGGCTCTCGCGGCCGTCTGGGCGAGCGCGGAGTGCAGAGTGACGGTCTCCTCGCCCAAGGCGCTCTGGCGGGCGCGCAGCTCCTCGGCGCGCAGGTCGGCGGCGGCGGCGGCGGACTGGGCCGCCTCGAAGGCGGTCTCGGCGAGCACGGACTCGGCGCGGGCCTCGTCCAGGCGGCCGCGAGCCTCGGCGGCCGCGGTCATGTCGCGCTCGAGGCTCTTCAGGGCGGAGCGGGCGCGCACTTCGGCGCGCGTGAACTCGGACTCCGCGCTCGACAGCTCGCGACCCAGCTCGTAGGACTCCTGCGTCTTCGCCTGCGCCTCGCGGGCGAGGGAGTCCTTCTGGGACTGGGCCTCGGCCACGGCCGCCTCGATGGCGGCCAGCTCGGCGCTGGCGGCCTCGGCGCGGGCCTTGGCCTCGGCGAGAGCCGCCTCGGCGGCCGCGATGGACGCGGCGACGACGGCGATCTCAGGATCGATGGACGCGGTCCGGCCGCGGTTGAGCTCGGCCTCGGCGCGGCACGACTCGGTCCGGGCGTCCATGCCGGCGACGGACTCCGCCGAGCTCTGCAGGCGCTCCTCGAGCCGGCCCACCGCGGTCTTGACCTCGGCGACCTTCGCGTTCGCCTCGATCAGCTGGTTCTGCTGACCCGTCTTCTCGAGGTTCAGGGCGGCGTGGTTGGCGCCCTCGGCGGCGATCTGCGAGCGGCAGTTCCCGAGCGTCTCCTCGACGGGCCCGATGCGCTCCTGCATCAGCGCCAGCTCCGCCTCGATGGACGCGGTCTGCTCGATGATGTGCGCGGCCTCCATCGCCGTCAGCTCTTCCTTGTACTTCGCGTAGAGCTTGGCGCGGCGGGCGTCGGAATCGAGCTTCTTGACCTGCTCCTCGATGAGCGCCACGGAGTCCTGCAGGCGGCCCAGGTCCATGTCCACGCGGTCGAGCTTGCGCAGCGCCTCGGCGCGCTTGGCGTTGTACTTCGCCACGCCGGCGGCCTCCTCGAAGAAAGCGCGGCGTTCCTCGGGCTTGCTGCGGATCATCGAGTCGACGCCGCCCTGGTCGATGATCGCGTAGCCGTCACCGCCGAGGCCGGTATCCAGGAACATCTCGCGGATGTCGCGCAGGCGGCACTGGGTCTTATTCAGGAAATACTGGGACTCGCCGGAGCGGAACAGGCGCCGGGTGATCATCACCTCGGAGTACTCGACGGGGAGCATCGAGCTGGCGTTGTCGAAGGTCAAGGTCACTTCGGCCAGCGACTGGGGCGACCGCTTGGCGGTGCCGGAGAAGATCACGTCGGTCATCGAGTCGGCGCGCAGCGACTTCCACGACATCTCGCCGAGGCACCAGCGCACGGACTCCATGACGTTCGACTTGCCGCAGCCGTTCGGTCCGATCACGCCCGTGATGCCGGGCTCCAGGTCCACGTGGGTCTTATCCGCGAAGGACTTGTAGCCGACGATGTCGATCGATTTCAGGTGCATGGGACCTCGGCGCGACGAAGTTTGTCCATCGAGTGCTATCTTTTACTGGCCAGTCGCGTTAACAGCACGACAGTATAGCATTTCTCGTCGAGAAATGCAAGTTTCTTCGTCATGCCGCCCGTCGGCGGGCCCGCGGGGCCCTTGACGAAAAAGCCCGTTCTCTTTACTCTTACGAAGACGATGCGGCCCCTCCTCGCCCTCGCCGTCATCCTGGCCCTCTCCCCCGCGGTCCTCGCCGCGCCGGTCCCGGTCGCCGCGACCGCGCAGGCCGACTGGCGCCGGGAAGGCGTGGACGACCGGGTCAAGGCGGGCCTCACGAGCTTGGGCTGGCGCCTCGAGGACGACGGCCGGGCCCTCGACCCCAAGACCAAGGCCCCGGTCACCAAGGCGGTCCTCGACAAGGCGGTCCTCGACCTCCGCCAGGG
>JACPFR010000025.1 GCA_016182905.1 Elusimicrobiota bacterium | reverse complement strand
CCCCGCGGGGGCGGCCATTCCGTTGGGGGGCAATGCCGTTGAAGCCTTTAAATCCGACTACTTGCTCACGTTCCTAGGGCCCCTTCCGGGCGGCCCAAGGGTCCCGGGCGATTTCGTAGAATAAACCCGTGACGACCTTGATCCTCAATGCCTCCGAGATCCTGACCATGGCGGGCCCCGACGGGCCGCGCGCGGGCAAGGACAAGGGCACCCTCGGCCTGCTGCGCGACGGCGCGGTGCTCCTCGACCAGGGGAAGATCGTCGCGGCCGGGCCCAAGGCGGTGGTGCTGACCAACCCCGCGGCCAAGGGCGCCAAGATGCTGAGCGCCGAAGGCCGCGTGCTGCTGCCCGGCTTCGTCGACGCGCACACGCATCCCGTCTTCGCCGCGCCGCGCCTCGACGACTTCGAGTCGCGCATCGCCGGCAAGAGCTACGCCGAGATCGCCCAGCGGGGCGGGGGGATACTGTCCACTGTCAACGGGGTCCGCGGCTCGAAGGAGGCCGACCTCGTCGCCGGCCTGCGCCGGCGGGCGCTCGATTTCGTCTCCTCCGGCACGACGACGATCGAGGCCAAGTCCGGCTACGGCCTCGACCTCGACAACGAGCTCAAGCTGCTGCGCGCGATGCGCGCGGTCTCCTCGCGCGGCCCTCTCGAGATCGTGCCGACCTTCCTCGGCGCGCACGCCGTCCCGCCGGAGTTCAAGGGGCGCAAGGGCGAGTTCGTGGAGCGGATCTGCGCGACGATGATCCCGCGCGTCGCCGAGGAGAAGCTCGCGGCGTTCGTGGACCTGTTCTGCGAGCAGGGCTACTTCGACCTCGACGACCTCCGGGCCGTCGCCTCCGCGGGAGCGAAGGCCGGGCTCAAGCTCAAGGTCCACGCCGAGCAGCTCTCGCGCATGGGCAGCCTCGACGCCGCGCTCAAGCTCGGCGCCGTCACCGCCGACCACCTCGACTGCGTCGTCGAGGACGACATCCCCGCGCTCTCGGCCTCCGGCACCGTCGCCTGCCTCGTGCCCGGCTCGAACTACTTCCTCGGCAAGCCCTATCCGCCGGCGCGGCGCCTGCTCGACCTCGGGGCGGCCGTGGCGCTGGCCACGGACTTCAACCCGGGGACCTGCCCGTGCCACGACATGCGCATGATCGTTTCGATCGCGTGCACGCAGATGAAGATGAGCCCGGCGGAGGCCCTCGTCTCGTCGACGATCAACGGCGCCCACGCGCTCGGCCTGGGCGCCACCCACGGCTCCTTGGAGCCCGGCAAGACCGCCGACATCGCCTGCTTCGACGCCGAGGACCATCGCGAGCTCGCCTACTGGTTCGGCGCGCCCAAGACGCGCTGGGTCATGAAGCGCGGCGAGGTCGTCTGGAAGGCGACATAAAAGAATGAAGGTCCTACTTTTTGACATCGACGGGACCTTGATCCGCGGCGGCGGCGCCGGGCGCAAGGCGCTCAACCGCGCGGCGTACGAGCTTTACGGCAAGAAAAACGCCTGCTCGGAGCTTTCCTTGGCGGGCCGGACGGATCTCTATAATTTCGCCCAAACCTACCGCTTCGCCACGGGAAAAAAGCCGACGCGCGCGGCCGTCGAACGGCTCCATCAGGCGTACCTCCATTTTTTGCCGTACTACGTTAAATCGGCGATCCGCCGCCGGACCTATCACGTCCCGCCGGGCCTGAAGGTGCTCCTCAAGCGTCTGAGCCGCGACAAGCGCGTCCTCCTCGGCCTGGGCACCGGCAACATGGAGAAGGGCGCGCGCATCAAGCTCGAGCCCTCGGGCTTCAACGCCTATTTCCTGTTCGGCGGCTACGGGTCCGACGCGTTCCACCGCCACGCCCTGCTGAAGAAGGCCGTCATTCGCGCGAGACGGCTGGCTCACGCTTCCTTCACGGCGAAAGATGTATATGTCATCGGCGACACCCCTTTCGACGTCCTCGCCGGCCGCAAGGCCGGGTACAAGACCGTCGGCGTCGGCACCGGCTACGCCGACTGGAAGGCGCTCAAGGATTCGAAGCCCGATCATCTGGCGAGGGACTTCAGGAACATAAAAACATGGCTGACATGGTTCGAGTTGAACTGACCGATGAGTCTTCCGCGGCCGCCGTCGCCGCGCGCTGCGCCGCCGCCGCGGGCAAGGCCGCTTTGCCCGCGCACGCGCGCGCCAAGATCCTGCTCAAGGCGGCCGAGGCGCTCGAGGCGCAAGCCGAGGATTTCGCCCGCCTGATCTGCTCCGAGGTGGGCAAGCCGCTGAAGGAAGCCCGCCGCGAGACGACCCGCGCCGCCTTCACCTTGCGCTGGGCCGCCGAGGAGGCGCGCCGCGTCGTGGGCGAGCTGCTCCCGCTCGATCTCGACGCGAACTCCGAGGGCCGCTTCGCGCTGGTCAAGCGCGTGCCGCGCGGGCCGGCGATGTTCATCACCCCCTTCAACTTCCCCTTGAACCTCGTCGCCCACAAGGCCGCCCCCGCCGTCGCCGTCGGCCTGCCCTTCGTGCTCAAGCCCGATCCCCGTTGTCCTAAGACCGCCGAGAAGCTGGTCGGCCTGCTCGTCGACGCGGGCTGGCCCGCCGAGGCCGCCATCGTCGTAGGCGGGCCGCTGCCCGCCGCCGAGGCCCTCGTCCGCGACGAGCGGTTCCGCGTCTTCTCGTTCACCGGCTCGACCGCGGTCGGCTGGAAGCTCAAGGCGCTGGCCGTGAAGGCCCACTGCTGCCTCGAGCTCGGGGGCAACGCCGCGGTGTTCGTCGGCAAGGACGCCGACCTGCCCTGGGCCGCCGCGCGCTGCGCCTGGGGGGCCTTCTGCTACTCCGGCCAGACCTGCATCTCGGTCCAGCGCATCTTCGTCGAGAAGGAGGTCCACGCCGAGTTCCGCCGCCTGCTCGTCGAGAACGTCAAGCTCCTCGTCATCGGCGACCCGGCCGACGAGAAGACCGACATCGGCCCCCTGATCGACGACAGATCCGCCCTCCGCGTCGAGGAGTGGCTCAAGGAAGCCGTCGGCAAGGGCGCCAAGCTCTGGACGGGCGGCCCGCGCGCCGGCCGGCTCATCCCGCCTTCCTTGCTCGAAGGCGTCCCCGCCGACTGCCGCCTCTCCTGCGAGGAGGCCTTCGGCCCCGTCGCGACCTTGGACGCCGTCGACAGCCGCGAGGAGGCCCTCGAGCGCATGGCGGCCTCGCGCTACGGCCTGCAGGCCGGGATCTTCACGAACGACCTCGCCTTCATCCAGCGCGCCTTCGACCGCCTCCCCGTCGGCGGCCTCATCGTCAACGACATCCCGACCTTCCGCTCCGACGCGATGCCCTACGGCGGGATGAGGGACTCCGGCACCGGCCGCGAGGGCGTCCGCTACGCCATGGACGATTTCAGCGAGCAAAAGACGTTGGTCCTCAAATCTTAGATGGTGTCAGGCATTCCGCTTTTTTCACTTTCCGGCAAAAGTGAAAAAAGCGGAATGCCTGACACCAAGTACCACAAGGAGCTCATATGAAGCTGGTTGAATGCGTGCCCAATTTCTCGGAAGGACGCGATAAGGCGAAGGTGCAGAAGGTCGTGGACGCGGCGAAGTCGGCCGGGGTCACCATACTGGACGTCGAGACGGACGCGGACCATCATAGATGCGTCCTTTCGTTCGTGGGAGCGCCGGACGCGTGCGTGGAGGCGTGCTTCCGCGTGGCGAAGACGGCCATGGAGCTCATCGACCTCAACGTCCACAAGGGCGAGCACCCGCGCATGGGCGCCGTCGACGTGATCCCGTTCATCCCGGTCGCGGGCGTGACGATCGAGGACTGCGTGAAGCTGGCCGAGAAGCTGGCGGCGCGCGTCGGCGGCGAGCTCAAGATCCCCACCTACCTTTATGACCACGCCGCCCGGCGGCCGGAGCGCAAGGACCTGGCCAACGTGCGCAAGGGGCAGTTCGAGGGCCTGAAGGAGCTGATCGGCAGGGACGAGACCCGCACGCCCGACTTCGGGCCGAACGCGATCCACCCGACGGCCGGCGCGGTGGCGGTCGGGGCGCGCCAGCAGATCGTGAACTTCAACCTCAACCTCGACATCCACGACATGGCCGCCGGCAAGGACATCGCCAAGCGCCTGCGCGCCTCCGGCGGCGGCCTGCCCGCGGTGCGGGGCAAAGAGATCGACCTGGCCGCGCGCAAGCAGGTGCAGATCTCGACGGTCCTGACCGACTACAAGAAGAGCTCGATGGCGAAGGTCCTCGGCACGGCGATGGGCCTGGCCGACGAGCACAAGGCCAAGATCAAGAGCACCGAGATCGTCGGGCTCCTGCCGCGGCAGGCTTTGGTGGATTTCGCGATCGAGACGCTCCAGCTCGAGAATTTCAACCCGGACGTCCAAATCCTCGAGAACCGCCTGGAGGCGGTCGGCGCGCTCGGCGGGGCGACGGACTGGATGGCCGCGGGGCGCCTCGTCGCCGAGGCCCTGTCGAACACGGACGCGACCCCGGGAGGGGGCTCGGCGGCGGCGGTGTCCGGCGCGATGGGCTGCGGCTTGGGCGAGATGGCCATCGGCATCACCTTGAAGTCGAAGAAGCTCGACGAGGCCAAGCGCGCCCCGCTGACGGCCGCGCACAAGGCCCTGGGCGAGATGCGCGCCACCTTCGACAAGCTCGCGGCGGACGACGCGGCCGCCTTCGACCTGTTCATGGCGGCGATGTCGCTTCCCAAGGACGACGCGTCGCGGCCCGCGAAGATGCAGGCCGCGCTCGTGCACGCGGCCGAGGTGCCGCTGAAGACCGCGCAGATCGCGGCCGGGGCGCTGGCCGTCGCCAAGCAGGCGTCCCCGCTGGCCGGCGCGGCCGTGGCCTCCGACATCAACTGCGCGATCCATCTGCTCAGGGCCGCGGCGCAGTGCGCGGCGGAGAACGTGCGCATCAACCTCGGGGGCATCAAGGACCCGTCGGCGGCGAAGGGCCTGGAAAGCAGCCTCGAGAAGACATTGGCGGCCTGCGCCTAGCATGCTCGACTACGCCCGCCTGTCGGCCGATTACGCCTCGTCCCACCGGACCGAGGGCAACCGCCGCTCGCACATGATCGGCATCCCGCTGATCGTGTTCGCGGTCGTGCGCTGGACGCAGATCGGGTCCTTCTTCCCGCTTGCCGCTTTGGTCCTGCCGGTCTACTTCCTCTGGAACCGGCGCGTCGGCTGGATCATGACGGCGTTCATCGCGCTGTGCGCGGCCGTCGGCGCGTTCACGCCGCTGCGGGCCTCCGTCGCGGCGTTCGTCGTCGGCTGGCTGTTCCAGATCTACGGCCACGCGGTCCATGAGAAGAACCGGCCCGCGCTGCTCGACAACCTGGCGCACGCCCTGGTCGGGCCGGCCTTCATCGCCGAGAAGCTGCTCCCGAGATGATGACGCCGACGATCCGCCGCGCGGGGCCGCCCGACTGGGTGGCGATCAAGGACCTGTGCGCGGACACCGGACGGCAGGGCCGGCCCGTCGACGACGACGAGCGCGAGGCCTTCGGCGAGCACTGGATCGGGCCGTACCGCGAGCTGCGGCCGGACTGGACCTGGGTCGCGGTCGTCGACAAGAAGGTGATCGGCTACCTCACCGGCTGCCCGGACACCTTGTCCTTCGAGAAGGAGCGCCGGCGCGTGTTCCAGCCGCAGCCCGACTCGCGCGAGTTCTTCCCGCAGGCGGTCCGTCTGAGCCTGTGGACCGAGCACCCGGCGCACCTGCACATGAACGTCTCGGCCGACTACCGGGGCTTCGGCACCGGCGCGGCCCTGCTGCGGACCTTCTTCGGCGAGCTGAGGAAGGCGGGGGTGCCCTCGGCGCACGTGATCTGCGGCCCGAGCGCCGCGCCGTTCTGGGAGAGGATGGCCTTCCGCACGGCGGCGGTCGTCGAGGCGGCGCCGGGCGTCAAGCTCAGCGCGATGACGCGCCCGGTCCCCGGCCTCTAGGCGAGGGCCTTCTTCAGCAGCGGCGGAGCGAGGAAGGTGGTGACGATGACCATCGTCACCACGGCGGCGTAGAGGGCGGGATCGAGCAGGCCCGCCGTGAACCCGATCTGCGCGAAGATGAGGCCGACCTCGCCTCGCGGGATCATGCCGATGCCGACGGCCCAGCGGTTGAGGCTCCGGCCGGGGACGGCGAGCGCGCTGACCATCTTGCCGGCGACGGCCGCGGCGATCAGCAGCGCGGCGAGCCCGAGGGCGGCGTGGTTCCCGGCGTCGAGCGGGTTGAAGAAGGCGAGATCGACCTTGGCTCCGACCATGACGAAGAACACGGGGGCGAACACGTCCACCACCGGCCGGATCGTCTCGTCGATGTCCTCCTTCTTGTCGGTGCGCGCGAGCAGTATGCCGGCGGTGAAGGCGCCGACGATCATGGCCGTCCCGAGGGCGTGGGCCGCGAGGGCCAACGCGAACGCGAAGCACGTCGCGAGGCCGACGAGGACGCCCCGGACGCGCATGCGGCGGACGAGCTTGACCAGGGCGTCCGACAGGTAGGGGCCGAGCCACAGCGCCGCGGCGAGGAAGCCTCCCGACAGCAGGATCGTCTTGATCACGCCGGCCCACTGCAGGGTGCCGGAGACGGCGATCCCCTGCACCGCCGAGAGGATGACGATGCCCAGCACGTCGTCGATGACCGCGGCGCCGAGCACGATCTGCGCCTCGGGCAGGTGCAGCTTGCCCATGTCGGAGAGGACGCGCGCGGTGATTCCGACGCTGGTCGCGGTCAGAGCGGCGCCGACGAAGACGGCCTCCATGCCGCCGCGGCCGAGCGCGGTCATCAGCCCCCAGCCGAGCGCGAAGGGGACGACGACGCCGACCGAGGCGACGGCCGAGGCGGTCGGGCCGGCCTTGAGCAGCTGGCCCAGGTCGCTGTGGATGCCGGTCTCGAAGAGGAGCAGGATCACTCCGACCTCGGACATCAAAGCGAGGGCGGGGTCGTTGAGGTGGAAGAAGGTGAAGACGCCCGTGCCGAGCACGACGCCGCCGATCAGCTCGCCGAGGACCGCGGGCTGTCCCAGGCGCTCGGCGAGCTCCCCGAACAGCTTGGCGCTGAGGAGGATGGCGAGGAGCTCGGCGATGAACCGGACGACGTCGAGTTCGGGCATGGGAGGGTACTATAGGGGAAAAATCAGGGATTGACAATGGCGCGGCGGCGGCTTACCCTAGCGTGATGACCGCCCTGCTCTCCTGGTCGGCGTGGGCGCTCGCCGTGACGGTCGGGAGCTGCGTGTTCGTGGCCCGCAGCGCGGAGACGGGCCTCGCCTACGTGAACCTGCCGCGGTTCCTCTACTTCCTCTGGGTCCTGGTCTGCGTCCTCCTGCTGTCGGTCCTGCGCGAGCCCGCGGCCGCCGCGGCGGCGCTGATCCTGGCGGCGGCGGTGGGCGTCCGGGCGATCATCGGCGACGAGGCGGCCCCGGGCGGGCGCGCGGCCGAGGTCCTCGAGCGCGTCGCGGGCTGCCGGCGGGCGCTGGAGGCCGACGCGCGCAACCCCGCTTCCCTCGAGCTTCTCGGCGACGTCTACTCGACCCTCGAGGACGGGCCCCTGGCCCTGAAGTACTGGGGCCTCGCCTACGCGATCTGGCCGCAGGCGAAGCTGCTCGAGAAGATCGAGTGCGTCAAGCGGCCCGACCCCGTGTTCCACGTCTGGGGCAGCCCGTGCGTCCGCGAGCTGCGGGCCTGCCCCGCGTGCGAGCGCGTCGGCCCGCGTCTGGAGTTCGCCTGCCCGCGCTGCGGCGAGGCGTTCTTCCCCGGGCGCGCGGGCTGGGCCGCGGCGCGCTTCAACCGGGCGTACGAGGCGAACGGGGCCGGGGCGGCGGTGGAGACCGGGCTCGCGTTCCTGCCGTTCCTGTATTTCTGCGCGCCGTGGGCCTACGCGCTGGCCTGGCTGGTCTGGATCGGCGCGCGCCGCCCGGGCCCGGAGGCGGCGGCATGAGGGCGGGGAGCGCGGGGGAAGCCGGACGGGCGCTGCGGCGCCTGGCGCTGATCGGCGCGCTCGTCGCCGGGTGGAGCGGCTACGCCGCGGGCGTGCCGGCGCCGGCCGGGATCGAGGCGTTGAGGGCGGCTTTCGCGAAGGCGAAGCCGAAGCGGCCCTCGTCGGCCAAGGTGTCCTGGTCCGTCGAGGACACCCCGGCCGCCGGGGCCGCGCGCGCCGAACCGGCCCGCTGAGCTAGGCCGCGACCTTCGTCTTGAGGCGGTCCTTCAGCGCGTTGAACTGGTTCCAGAGCTCCTTGGGGAGCTTGTCGGCGAACTTCTCGAAGAACGGCTTCACGCTGTCGAGCTCGGCGGTCCACTCCTCGGGCTTGACCGCCAGGAGCTGGTCCATCGCCCCGTCGGACAGGTTCAGCCCGGTCAGGTCGAGCGCGCCCGGGGCCGGCAGCCAGCCGATCGGGGTCTTGACCGCCTTGCCCTCGCCGCGCGCGCGGGCGAGGATCCACTCGAGCACGCGCGTGTTCTCGCCGTAGCCGGGCCACAGGAACTTGCCCTTCGCGTCCTTGCGGAACCAGTTCACGTGGAACACCTTGGGCGGGTTCGGGATCTTCCTGCCCATCTCGAGCCAATGCCCGAAGTACTCGCCCATGTTGTAGCCGCAGAACGGCAGCATGGCCATCGGGTCGCGGCGGATCTCTCCGACCGAGCCCTCGGCCGCGGCGGTGCGCTCGGAGGCGACGGTGGCACCGAGGTAGACGCCGTGGGCCCAGTCGAGCGCCTCGAACACCAGCGGCGCCAGGCGCTCGCGGCGCCCACCGAAGATGACGGCCGAGATCGGCACGCCCTTCGGGTCCTCCCACTTGGGGGAGATCGACGGGCACTGCCCGGCCGGCGCGGTGAAGCGGCTGTTCGGGTGGGCGCCGAGCAGGGGCTTGCCGTCCTTGTCCTTGAAGTCGGGCTTCCAGGGCTTGCCTTCCCAGTTGGTGCCGGAGGCGGGGGGAGCGCCCTCGCCGTCCTCCCACCACACGGTCAGGTCGTCGCCCAGGAGCACGTTCGTGAAGATCGTGTTCCTCTGCATCGTCTTGATCGCGTTCGGGTTGGTCTTGGAGTTGGTCCCGGGTGCCACGCCGAAGAAGCCGGCCTCGGGGTTGCAGGCCCACAGGCGGCCGTCGGGGCCGACGCGCAGCCAGGCGATGTCGTCGCCGACGGTCCAGATCTTGTAGCCCTTGCCCTTGAGGCCTTCCGGCGGGATCAGCATGGCGAGGTTGGTCTTCCCGCAGGCCGAGGGGAACGCCGCGACGACGTACTCGGTCTTGCCGTTCTGCTCCACGCCGAGGATGAGCATGTGCTCGGCCATCCAGCCTTCCTTGCGCGCCTGCCACGAGGCGATGCGCAGGGCCAGGCACTTCTTGCCGAGCAAGGCGTTGCCGCCGTAGGCGGAGCCCACGGACCAGATCGTGTTGTCCTCGGGGAAATGCAGGATCATCCGTTTATTGGCGTCGAGGTCGGCCTTCGAGTGAAGGCATTTGACGAACTCGCCGTCCGTGCCGAGCTGCTCGAGCACCGCCGTGCCGATGCGCGTCATGATGCGCATGTTCAGGACGACGTAGATCGAGTCCGTCAGCTCGACGCCGATCTTGGAGAACGGGGAGCCGACCGGACCCATCGAGAACGGGATGACGTACAAGGTGTGGCCGACCATCGAGCCTTTGAGGATCTCGCGCGCCTTCTTGTAGCCTTCCTCGGGCGCCATCCAGTTGTTGGTGGGGCCGACGGCGTCCTTGTCCTTGGTGCAGATGTAGGTCAGGTGCTCGGTGCGGGCCACGTCGTTGGACTTGGAGCGGCTGTAGAAGCAGCCGGGGTACTTCTCCTCGTCGAGAGGGATCAGCTGGCCGCGGGCGACTCCGCGCTTCTCGAGACGTTTCTTCTCGGCTTCGGAGCCATCCACCCATACGACGGCGTCCGGAGTGCAGATCTGGGCGACTTCATCGACCCAGGCTTTGAGCTTGGCGTGTTTGATGTTGACCATGGCCCATTCTAGCACGAGTCCCGCCGGGCGGGATTGACCTATATCAACCCCGCCCCGGGAGATTTTCCTTCGATAATTTGACGGTTTTTTGAGGGCGGCGGGCTCGGAAGGGGGGCTACACTGTGGACATGAACACTCGATCGAAGTTCGCGGTCGCCGCGGCGCTGCTGCTGTCCGCGGCGGGCTGCGTTCCGGCGGCGAAGACGACGGCCGGGGGGCCCGCTTTGGACGCCGAGAGCCGGCGCGCCCTGGCCGAGGACGTGTCCGCCGGCTGGTCGGAGAAGTCGCGCCTGGCGGCGCGTCTGCTGATCGCCCGTTACGGGGCCCCGGACGTGGTGGGGACCAGCCGCCTGGTCTGGCACGGCAACGGCCCCTGGAAGCGGACCATCGTCCGCGACCTGCCCCGGCCCTACGCGGGCCACGCCGGCGAGGAGCTCGGCGTGCTCGAGCAGACCGTCGCCTACAACCTGTCTCCCGAGCAGGCGTCCTCGTTGGCCGGGTTCAGCCCCCTCCTGACGGCCGACGCGGCCGCGATGGAGATGACCTGCCGCGCCGACCGCGAGGAGATCAACTTCCTGCGCCTGAACCTGGCCAACGACATCCTGCTCCGGGTGATCACGCCGCCGGACGCCCGGGCCGCCTACGCGCGCATCCTCGAGCTGGAGGGCGCGGGGAAGACCACGCCGTACCTGCTGGAGCTGCGCTTCGGGCCGGGGCGGCCTAGGACGCCTTGAGCCGCCGGCGGACGAGGGACGCGCGCAGGGCGTCGCGGTCCAGGGGGGAGAGGTCCTTCTGCGCCAGCAGGTCGAGGTGGGCGGGCTGGGTGGACAAGGTCAGCTCGTTGACCACGGACAGGTCCGACGGCAGCTTCCAGCCCATCGCCAGGCCGAGCCTCACGCGCGAGAGGTGGTGCTGGCATTCCTCGAACGACAGCAGGCGCGCGGCGGCGAGCAAGGCCAGGGACCGGTGCAGCTCGTCCTCGAGCCGGATCCGGGCCGAGCCGGCGGACAGCGCCGCGCGGGCCTCGTTCTCGCGCTCGCACACGGCGGCGACGGATTTCTCGAGCGCGGCGAGGATCTCGCCCTCGGTGCGCCCGAAGCCCGTGGCGTTGGAGAGCTGGAAGAAGTCGCCGACGACGCGCGTGCCTTCCCCATATAGGCCGCGGGCGATCAGCCCCGCCCGGCTCAGGCCGTCGAGCAGCTTGCCGACGGCTCCGGTCATGCCCAGGGCCGGCAGATGGACGAGGCACGAGGCGCGCATGCCGGTGCCCAGGTTCGTGGGGCAGGCGGTCAGGTAGCCGAGATCATCCCGGAACGCAAAATCCAATACCGAGGACAGGCGGTCGTCGAGACGGTCCACGCTCGCGTGCGCGGCGCGCAGCTGCTGCCCGGGCAGGAGCGCGGCCAGGCGGAAGTGGTCCTCCTCGTTGACCATGACGACGATCGTCTCGTCGTCGCCGACGACGACGCCGCGCTGGGAGGGGTGCGCGGCCAGCAGCGGGCTGGCGAGATGCCTCTCGACGAGGAACTCCCGGTCGGTCCCGTCCAGGTCGCCCATCTTGAAGAACGCCGCGTTCTTGATGTCGGCGAGCTTGAGCGCGTTGAAGGCGTGGTCGAGGGTCTTCTTCAGCGTGTGCGGGCCGAGGTGGCCCGGGAACGGCCCGCGCAGGTTGCGCGCCAGGCGCACGCGCGTGGACATCACGACCTCGTGCTGCGGCCCCTCGGCTTCGGCCCATTTCGTCTTGAAGCGCAGCATGTTGTGCAGCTGCATGTCAGCGCCTCCCCGGCGTCTTGCCGCGGTGCCGGTAGGCGCCGGCGTGCACCCGCGGCAGGAGGTCCTGGACCTGGGGGAGGAAGTGCTCGTAGCAGTTCGGGCAGCCGAAGCGGCCCGACTCGCGGAACGTCGTAAACGAGATCTTGCAGGTGGGGCAGCGCGGCGCGGGCGCGCGCGTGCGCAGGGCGGCCAGCGCCGCCATCATCGCGTCGAGCGTCGCCTCGGGCTCGACGGCCGCGGCGCAGTGCGAGCACAGCGCCGCCTTCTTCACCTGGTTGTGGGTCACGGTCTGGACGAGCACCGTGGCCTCGCGCGTTCCGCAGTTCTGGCAGACCATCGGTTTAATTATAAGATACTCCCCATGGACGCCGCCTCCTCCGTCATCTCGCGCTTCATCGACGTCGACCCGCAGCAGGCGGCGCTCGCGCTCGAGTCGCTGTCGCCGCGCGGCGCCGCCTCGGTCGTGCGCGCCCTGCCGCCGGAGACCGCGGCGCGCCTGCTCGCCCGCGCGCACCCGCAGTCGGAGGCCGCGATCTACGAGTACCTGGTCCCCGAGCCCGCCGCGACCTTGCTCGGCCTGGCCGACGCCGACGACGCGGCCGACGCCTTCCGCGCGCTCACCGACGAGTCCCGCCGCGCCCTGCTCGCCTCGCTGACCCCGGAGCGGCGCCGCGAGCTCGAGGAGCGCCTGTCCTACCCCGAGCACAGCGCGGGCCAGGTGATGCGCACCGACGTCGTCGCCTTCTCCAAGGACGCGCGCGTGCGCGACGTCGTCGCCCGCCTGAAGACGATCACCGCCACGAAGCACCCGCAGAGCTACGCCTACGTCGTCGACGACCACCGCCGCCTGCTCGGCGTGCTCAACATGCGCGACCTGCTGCTCGCCGAGGACGACGCGCGCGTGGAGACCATCATGCGCGTCGACGTGGTCTCCGTGCCCGCGCACATCGACCGCGAGGAGCTGATCGCCGAGCCGAGGGTGAAGGGCTACCTGTCGATCCCCGTCGTCGACGCGCAGGGCCGCCTGCTCGGCGCCGTGCGCACCTCCGACCTCCTCGAGTCCTCCCAGGAGGAGGCGACCGAGGACCTGCAGAGACTCTTCGGCGCGAGCGCCGAGGAGCGCGCGTTCACCCCGATGCTCTTCAAGGTGCGCCAGCGCCTGCCGTGGCTCACCGTCAACCTGGCCACCGCCTTCCTCGCCTCGGCCGTCGTCGCGATGTTCCAGGACCTGATCGGGAAGATCGCGGTGCTCGCCGTCTTCCTGCCCATCGTCGCCGGCCAGGGCGGCAATGCCGGCATCCAGTCGCTCTCCGTCGTCATCCGCGGCCTCGTCATCGGCGAGGTGCGCTTGCGCGACGCGCTCCGCCTGACCATGCTCGAGATCTCCGTCGGCCTGGTCAACGGCGTCGTCATCGGTATCGTCACCGCGCTGGGCGCCTGGTTCTGGAACGGCAACCCGTGGATGGGCCTCGTCCTCGGCCTGGCGATGGTCGTCAACATGATCGGCGCCGGCCTCGCGGGCGCGGTCATCCCGCTGGGCATGAAGCGCCTCGGCTTCGATCCCGCCCAGTCCTCGGGCATCTTCCTGACGACCGTCACCGACGTCGTCGGCTTCTTCGCCTTCCTCGGGTTCGCGACGCTCTTCCAGGCCCGCCTGCTCCCGAGATGATCCTCCCCGGCCTGAGCCGCCCCGTCGGCACGATCTGGTGCATCGGCCGCAACTACGCCGAGCACGCCAAGGAGCTGGGCAACGAGGCGCCCGCCTCCCCGATCGTCTTCCTGAAGCCCGCGTCCGCGCTGCTGCTCGACGGCGGCGTCCTGCGCCTGCCGCCCGACAGCCGGCGCGTGGACCACGAGGTCGAGCTCGTCGTGGCCGCGGGCCTGAGCCTGATGATGGCCGTCGGCGTCGACTTCACCGCGCGCGACCTGCAGGAGGCCGACAAGAAGAAGGGCCTGCCCTGGGCCTCGGCCAAGGGGCGCCCGGGCTTCGCGGCCGTCGGGAATTTCCTGCCGCTGACCGTGCCGTCCGAGCTCGAGCTGAGCGTGGACGGCGCCGTGCGCCAGCGCGGGAACACGAAGGACATGATCTTCACGATCGAGAGGATCATCGACCACCTCGACCGGACCTACGGCCTCGCCGAGGGCGACCTGATCTTCACCGGGACCCCGGCCGGCGTGGCGCCGGTCGCCGCGGGCGCGCGCGTCGAGGCCCTCCTTAACGGGGGAGAGAGCCGTCTTCGCCTGACCGTCGCCGCTTGAGCGCCAGCGGGACGATCACGCCGCCCAGCGCCGCCGAGACCAGGGCGATCAAGGCCAGCAGGCCCCAGCCTTTCGGCGAGCGCGAGAGCAGAGGGCGCGGCCCGTCGGGCGCGGAGCCTCCCGCGGTCCCGGCGCCGGCCTCGCCGGCGCCGCGCGCTTTCCCGTCGCCGTCCGCGGACGGGCCGTCGACGCGGAGCTTCAGCGCCTTGTACCGCTCGGCGAAGTCCGGATCGAGCTTCGCGGCCGTCTCGAGGTCGGCGAGCAGCTCCGCTTCCTTCATGCCGAGCGCTCTCTTGGCCTCGGCGCGGGCCGCGTAGCCGGCGGCCAGCCGCGGGTCGAGCGCGACGGCGTCGTTCGAGTCGCCGAGCGCCCCGGGCGCGTCTCCGGCCGCCAGGCGCGCCTTGGACCGCTCGACGCGGACCGCGGCGCTCCTCGGATCGGCGGTGATCGCCGCCTCGAAGTTCTTCAGCGCCGCCTTCGGGTCGAGCTTGATGCGGCTCCAGCCGAGCGCGACCTGCCTCTGCGCCTCGAGCGCGGAGGCGCTCGTCATCGCGACGCCAGGCCCGCGCGTGCCGGGCGTCGAGCCGGGGCCGGAGCCCGCGTCGCCGCCGCCCGCTCCCGCCGCGCCTCCGCCGGGCGCGGAGCCGCCCGAGGGCGTCCCGGCCGCGGCCGCGCCCCGGTCCTTGACCTGCATGTACAGCGCGAGGGCGTCCTTGTCCTTCGGGTTGTCGTGGAGGATCCGCTGCGCCCTCTCGCGGGCCAGCGCGTAGTCGCCGGCCTTGTAGAAGACCTCCGAGCCCGTCAGCAGCGCCTCGCGGATCATCTTCTTGTCGCCCGACGCCTGCGCGAGCCTCAGCCCGCGCTCCGCGTACGGGATCGCGCGCGGGGCCTCCTCCACTGAGGCGAGGCTTTTGCTGACCTCTAATTGAGTTTCCGTGTCTTTCGGCTCCGCGTTAGCGATGGACTCGATCTTCTCGACGGCCGCGGCTTTTTCTTTTTTAAGTCGAGTGGTTTCTTCCGGAGAAAGAGAGGGATTGTTTTTCCTAGTCGCGTCGGCGTTGGTGGCAGTCTCAACTAGCAGAGCCAAATCCCTACTTCGCTTTCCAGCTAGCCCGACTGTCGGAACAAACAAAAGTACAAGAACAAGATTTCTTATTCTCATGGGAGAAGTTGCTTAAGGTCGGCGTCCTTCAGGTAAAGTGCGCTCTCTGCGGCGAATAGGGCCTTGATTTCTTTGGCTTCAGGCGGCAACGCCACCTGTCTTACTTTACCAACGATCCCGGTCGCGTGCATCGCGCTGATAGGCGTTCCATCCAACGACATCCGAATCTGGTATCCGTCAATTTCGCTTCCTGAGGCAGTCTCCTTGACGAGCATCGTACCGATGTCTATTCCCTTTGGTCGGGGCACCCCTTTCTCGTCAACCTCATAGACGACGCAAATGGAATGCTCCTTTCCATCTTTGGATTTATCGTCGTCAATGCTGAGCCCCTTGGCTGGAACTTCGTCTGATTCGTACCCAAGTGTTCGGCTGCTCGGCGCCTTAATCGGCCAATCGGTCCCGTTCTTAAAGACGTAATCAGCAACGGCTTGCCATGTTCGAGCGACCTGTTTTTTCGCGGTCTTAGTCTTTTCTTTGGGCTTGGCTGAAGCGGGGGCGGCGAAGCCGATCAACGCCGCGATGAGGACGAAAGAGATGAGTCGAGGGGCCATGAACCAAGGATAGCGGGAACGGAGGGCGAGGGCAAGGGAGGAAGCCAAGTGTTTTCCGCAAATTTACGGAGCGGGCGGCGTGTAAACCCCTCGTTTTGCAAAAAATAGCGCTTATTTATTAAGGGCTATTCACTTTCGGCGCCGGTGGTGAATACGGCTTGTTTTTGCAGTGTAATTTTTTCAAAAACGAGGGGTTTTTGCGGAACCTAGGTCCAGGGCCCTTGGGGGTGGGACTTTGGGCTCTTCCTTTAAAGCGCCTAGACGGGCACACTGAAGCGATGCCCGTCATTCGGGTCGCCGTTCTATTGCTGGTGCTCGCCGCCCCGTGGGCGCGGGCGCAGCGCGTG
Organism: Elusimicrobiota bacterium; assembly: GCA_016182905.1. Lineage (NCBI taxonomy): Bacteria > Pseudomonadati > Elusimicrobiota > Elusimicrobiota bacterium. Next base: position 71,904 of record JACPFR010000025.1, on the reverse strand, counting down.
CGCGTCTCCGCCCCGGCCATCGGCGGCGGGCACGCATTGATCGCCGCGCCGTCACCCGTGCTGTCCGCGCCGACCATAATCTCGCCGTCCGTTTCGCCGGCTCCGACCTTGTCGGCCCCGGCGGCCCTCACGGTCCTCGCCGCTCCGGCTCTCCAGGTCCCGGCGGCTCTCGCGGCCGCGGCGGTCCCCTCGGTCCCCTTGGCCAGCGCGACCCCGGCGAAGGCGGCGCCTCGGGCCGCCGCGCCGCTCGAACTCTCCGCCGGCCGCGACGCGCTCGCCGAATTCGAGACGATCGACCTGAGGTCCGCGCCGGCCGCGGAGGTCCGCGACGGCGCGGACGCGCTGATGGCGCGCGCGCTCGGCGGGGAGGCCGCGCGGACGCCGGCGCTGACGATCGGCCGGCTGTCCGCTCCCGAGATCGCGCTCTCCGCCTTCGAGGCCCGCCCGGCGCGGGAGCCGGCCTCCGGCCCGCGCGTCCATCTCCTCTCGAAGCCGCTGCACGCGACGGTCGAGCTGGGTCCCGCGGCGCGCTTCGTCTACTACGCCCTCGAGGCGGCGTTCGCGATCGTGAAGGCCGCCGTGACCTGGCAGGCGACGGGCTCGCCCGCGGCGGCGGCGGCGATGCTGGCCTTCGACGCGCTCAAGGCGCCCGGCTCGCTCACCGCGGAGAGCCTCGCGGACCTGAACCTGCGCTACTGGCGGCGCAAGCTCACGACGCTCAAGCGCCTCGCGGACACGCCGGGCGTGACTCGCATCCGCGTCCTCACGACGGGGCAGGCCAAGTTCTCGGGCATGCCCGCCCGGAGCAAGGAGAACACCGGGCTCGTGTTCATGGACTCGACCGGCCCCCTGCCCGAGACGATCGCGGAGTTCGGCGCCCCGATCCCGGTCAGCGACCTCGCCGGGCGCAGCGTGCGCCTCGCGATGAAGTACGACGGCGTCGAGGACGCGGCGGTCTGGACGCCGGCGTTGGACGCGCTGCTGTCGGGCGCTCCGATCCCCGCGGACGTCGCCGCGGCCTGGCGCGCGCGGCTGGAGGCCGAGAACAAGGGCCGCTCGCCGCTGCGGCGCCTCTTCGATTTCCGCAAGGACAAGGAGCTCGTCGTCGAGGGATACCTGTCCGACGGCGCGGGCGGGGAGTCCGCGCTCGGGACGATCGCCTTCGGCCGCTCGGTCAAGCGCCTCGTGGGCCTCGGGCGCCTCGACCGGCTCGGCGCGCTGTTCGGCCGGGCGTCCGTCCCGCGCGCGATCCCGCTGTCCGACACGATCGTCGAGCGCGGAGGGGAGCGGACGGTGAAGGGCTTCCTGCGGCGGCTCTGGCGGCGCCTGACCGGCGCCCTGATCGTGAGGCCTTAGCGGCAGACGGACGCGCCGTCGAGGGCGATGGGCTTGCCGCCGGCGCCGGCGCCCGACTTGCGGAAGGTCAGCGCGATGGGGAAATGGTCGGAGGCGCGCGCGCCGGCCTCGCGCTCGGCCAGGGCGACCTCGGCCGAGCTGACGGCGCCCGCGACGACGAGCTCCTCGTCGAGGAAATCGTCGCTGACGAGGAAGTGGTCGTAGTTGTTGGCCGCGCCCTCGCGGCCGTGGCGCGAGGTGGGCTCGTCGACGAGCGCGGTGAAGCCGGGCCCGAGGCTGTCCTCGATCGGCGACCAGGAGCGGTCGCCGGACCGGACGCTGAACTCCTTGCCCTTGCCTGTGGGCAGGTTGAAGTCTCCGGCGACGATGAAGTCGGGATCGGCGCCCGGCCGGCTCGCCTGCGCGCGCACCCAGTCCATGATGATCTTGAGCTCGGCGACCGAGGCCGAGGCGTCGCCTTTCGCGTAGCTCAGGTGCACGCTGAGCACGGTGAAATCGGCGTCGCCGGAGGCGAGGTGAGCCATGTGCGGCGGATGGCGCACGCCCGCGAGGTTCAGGTTGCCGGAGCAGTTCACGCTCACGCCGGGGCCGGTGAAGATCGCGTTGTTCATCGAGTCCGAGGTGTCCTCGAAGCTCATCGTCCAGCCGCGTCCCTCGCCGGGGAGCTGCCGGGAGAGCGTCTCGGCGCCCTTGTCGTTGGCGACCTCCTGCGCTGCGAGGATCATCGTCCCCGCGCCGGCCAGGGCCCGGCCGAGGCCGAGGCGCAGGGCGTCCTTCTTGGCCTTGGAGGCCTTCCTGCCGAGGGTCTGCACGTTCCAGGAGACGAGGCGTCCGAGGGCGGCGCCGTCGCCGGCTGGGGTCTGGGACGGAGGCTTGCGGCCGCGAAAACGGTCCCAGAGGCCGCGGAACGTGTCGCTCAGGTCGGCGGAGGGCTCGGCCGAGGCCGCGGCGGCGTGAGGGGCCGGAGCGGAGAGGGACAGGGCGACGAGCAGGATCGCGAGGGGACGCGTCATGCCCTCATGCTACCGCGGACCGGCGGGGATTGCGCGGGACCTAAGGGGAGAAAACGTCTCGTCATTCGGCCCAGACCCGCCTAGGACTATCCTTTGAGGATAATCCTCCGGACGATCAGGCCAGCTCGATGCCGACCGGGCAGTGGTCGGAGCCCATCGTCTGGGCCTGGATGAACGCGCCCTTGAGCCGCGGGCGCAGGCTCTTCGAGACGAAGAAGTAGTCGATGCGCCAGCCCACGTTGCGATCGCGCGCGCGGGACTGCTGGTCCCACCACGAGTAGTGCTCGGGCCCCGTCTCGAACTCGCGGAAGGTGTCGATGAAGCCGTCGGCGAGGAGGCGGTCCATCCACTCGCACTCCTGGGGCAGGAAGCCGGAGATCTTCCGGTTCTCCTTGGGGCGCGCGAGGTCGATCTCCTTGTGCGCGGTGTTCACGTCGCCGCAGATCACGATCTTGTCGTCGCCGCGCTTGCGGTAGCGCGGGATGACGTCCTTGAGGAAAGCCTCATAGAAGTCCATCTTGAACTTCAGGCGCTCCTCGCGGGCCTTCCCGTTGGGGAAATAGATGTTGAAGAGCGTGATGTCGCCGTGCTTCGTGGCCAGCACCCGGCCCTCGTTGTCGAACTCCTTGAGGCCGAAGCCGCGCTCGACGAGCGCCGGCGCGGACTTGGAGAAGGTCGCCACGCCCGAGTAGCCCTTCTTCTCGCCCCAGTGGAACTCGCCGTGGTAGCCGAGCGGGTTGACCATCTCCGGGGCCAGCTGGTCGGGCTGGGCCTTGGTCTCCTGGAGGCAGACGACGTCCGCCTTCTCGGCCTTGAACCAGTCGCCGAAGCCCTTCTTCCACGCGGCGCGGACGCCGTTGACGTTCCAGCTGACGAGCTTCAAGGCTTACTTGGCCTTGACCGCTTCGTACACCGGCGTGCCGGCCGCGGCCGAGTTCGCGTAGTCGCGGAAGTGCTTGATCAAGGTCTTCGTGGTGGCGCCCGCGACGCCCTTGCCGATGACGCGGCCGTCGATCTTGACGGCGGCGATGACCTCGGCGCCGGTGCCGGTCAGGAACACCTCGTCGGCGCCGTACAGGTCGTAGCGCGGGAAGTTGCGCTCGATCACCTTCACGCCGAGCTTCTTCTCGCACAGCTCCATGACGACGTTGCGCGTCACGCCGACGAGGATGCCGGCGGAGGTCGGCGGGGTGAATATTTTCCCATCCTTGATGTAGAAGATGTTGTCGCCCGAGCACTCGGAGACGTGGCCGGTGGCGTTGAGCAGGATCGCCTCCTGCGCGCCGGCCGCGGTGGCCTCGGCGCGGGCGAGTATGTTCGCGAGGTAGTTCAGCGACTTGACGCCGGGGGTGACCTGGTCCAAGCCCTTCTGCCGGATGGTCGAGGTGATGACCGTGAGGCCCTTCTCGTAGAACTCCTCGGGGTACAGCTCGATGCGGTCGGCGATGATGAAGAGGGTGGCGCCGTCCTTGCACTTGCGCATGTCGAGGCCGAGGTCGCCGACCCCGCGGGTCACGACGAGGCGGATGTAGGCGTCCTTCAGGCCGTTGAGGCGGACGGTCTCGAGGATCGCCTTCTCGATCTCCTTGACCGGGGTCGGCAGCTTGAGGAGGATGGCGTTGGCCGACTCCTCGAGGCGCTTGAGATGGTCGTCGAGCCGGAAGATGCGGCCGTTGTAGGCGCGGATGCCCTCGAAGATCCCGTCGCCGTAGAGGACGCCGTGGTCGAAGACGGAGATTTTGGCGTCGTCCTTATCGTAGAACTTGCCGTCGATGTAAATCTTCATTAATTACTCCCGGCGCGCCGCCGCGCCCGACGAGAAAAGGATACAAAATCATCCCATATACTCCATTGATTTAGATCAGCCCCGGGCCTATACTGGAATCGAAGACGCCGACAGGCCTTAAGGTCGAGGACTCATCCAACAAAGCCGCCCTATCCGGGCGGAAAACAGAGGCCAATAAAAGGCCCTCGGATGCAAAACACTCGACTGAACAGAGCGCTCGAAGGCGGAAGCTGGAAAGCGCTGGCGTCTCCACCCCGGTCCGACGGTCGAACCGGGGTCCTTTTTGTTCGTTGGTGCCAGGCCTCCCATTATCCCATTACTCGCGAGGGAACAATTTGGCACCCTCAATCGTATGATAGGTATGGGAAGAACACATCGAATCCATTATGCCGGCGCGATCTATCACGCGATGGCGCGCGGCGTCGATGGATGTTCCATCTATGCCGACGATTTCGACCGTCAGCATTTCCTGAGAGGAATCCGGCGAATGACGGAACGAACCTCCTCCGAAATCCTCGCGTATTGTTTGATGGGGAACCATTTTCACCTGGCAATCCGCGTGGGGAAGGTCCCGCTCTCTTCCTGCATGCACGGTCTGATCGGCAGCCATGGAACCATGTTCAATCGCCGGCATGATCGAACTGGGCACCTGTTCCAGGCGCGATACAAGGCGGTCCTATGCCTCGACGATCGCTATCTCGCCGGGCTCATCCCGTACATCCATATGAATCCGGTCCGAGCGGGATTGGTCGTCGCGCCGCAAGATTGGCCTTGGTCGAGCTTCCGGCCGGGCATAGATGCGGCGAGCGGGGTGGCGGACTTCGATCCCTGGCCTGAGGGAAGCCGGGAGATCGACCTAACGCGGCAGGTCGATTCCGTAATCCTCGACCTGGATGCCATCGGTCAGACCATTATGGCTCAGGCGGGCGTCGCCGATGCCGAACTCCGTTCCCGCATCCGGGTCCCTAGTCTCGTCGCGGCGAGACGCATGTTCGTCGCCGAGGCGTTGCGCAATGGACACGATCAATCGGCGGTCGCGAAATGGCTGAACGCGACGCGCAGCACCGTCAGCCGTTACGCGTGCGGAAGTAATGGGATAATGGGAGGCCTGGCACCTATATAAGGCGGCCGTCGGTCATGCGGAGGATGCGGTCGGCGGCGTGGGCGGCGGGCTCGTCGTGGGTGACGAGGACCACGGCGGCGCCCTGCTCGCGGGCGACGCGGCGGAAGTCGGCGAAGACGCGGTCGCCGTTGGCCCGGTCGAGGTTGCCGGTGGGCTCGTCGGCCAGGATCACCGAGGGCTTGTTGATCAGGGCGCGCGCGATGGCGGCGCGCTGGCGCTCGCCGCCCGAGGTCTGGGAGGGGAAGCGGTCGCGCAGGGCGCCGATGCCGAGGGACTCGAGCAGGGCGGTCGCGCGCGCCGTGCCGCTCGCGAGGGGCTCGGCGGAGAGGCCGTTGGCCGTCGCGAGGCGGGCGGGCATCAAGACGTTCTCCAGGATCGTGAACTCGGGGAGCAGCGAGTCGAACTGGAAGACGAAGCCGATGTGGGCGCAGCGCAGCTTCGCGCGCTCGAGCTCGGCGAGGTCGGCGGCGCGGCGGCCGCGCACGGTCAGGTCGCCCGCGTCGGGGCGGTCCATCAGCCCGAGCAGGTTCAGCAAGGTGGACTTGCCCGAGCCGCTGGGGCCGAGGATGGCGACGAACTCGCCCGAGGCGACCGTGAAGTCGATGCCGCGCAGGACCGAGACGGCCGCCGCGCCGTGCCCGTAGCGCTTGCTGACGCCGCGGACGACGATCGCCGCTTCATCCATAGTGGATGGCCTCGACGGGGTCGGCCTTCGCGGCGCGCGAGGCGGGGTAGAGCGTGGCGATCAGGGAGAGCAGCAGGCCCATGCCGGTCACGGCGAGGACGTCGCCGGGGCGCACGTCCACCGGAACCTTCGAGAGGTAGTAGATGTCGGCCGGGAGCTCGACGATCTGGAAGGTGGCGATCACCCAGCACAGGATCATGCCGAGGCCGAGGCCCATGACGACCCCGGAGGCGCCGATGATGAAGCCCTCGACGAGGAAGATCCGGCGGATGAGGCCCGGGCCCGCGCCCATCGCCTTGAGCAGGCCGATGTCCCGCGTCTTCTCGACGGACCGGAGGATCAAGGTCGAGGCGATGCCGAGCGAGGCCACGAGAGTGATCAAAGTGAGGATGATGAACATCACCGCCTTCTCGAGCTTCAGCGCCGCGAACAAGGTCTGGTTCATCTGCGCGTAGGTGCGCACGAGCTTGCCGTAGCCGAGGACGGCGCGCAGGCGCTTGGCGGCGTCGTCGGCGCGGCCCAGGTCCTTGAGCTTGAGGCCGACGCCGGAGGCCCCGGCGTCCACGCCCAGGAACTTCGCGGCGGCCGGGAGGCCCGTCCAGACCGAGGCGCTGTCGTACTCGTAGTAGCCGGTCTTCAGCGTGCCGGCGACGCGGAACTTCTGCATTTTCGGCAAAAGTCCCAGGGGGGTCGCGACGCTTTTGGGCGAGACCAGGACGACCTCGTCGCCGAGCTCGCTGCCGAGGTGGTCGGCGAGCTCGACGCCGAGCACGATGCCGGGGACCTTGCCCTCGCCGATCCCTTCCCAGGAGCCCGAGGTGAGCTTCGCGGCGAGGTCGTTGACGGCGAACTCCCGCGCCGGGTCGATGCCCTTGACGACGACGCCGATCGAGCGGTCGCGGACCGTGAGGATCGCCTGGCCGAGCGCGAACGGGGCGGAGGCCTCGTGGTCGGGGTCGGCCCGGACGAGCGCCAAGGTGTCCTCCACGTCCCGGGGGGAGCGCGCGCCGAGGACCGTGACGTGCGCCTGGGCGCCGACGATCTTGCGCTGGATGTCGGTCTGGAAGCCGTTCATCACCGAGAGCGTGGTGAGCAGGGCGGCGACGCCCACCGTCACCCCGGCCACGCCGATCAAGGTCGTGACGACGGCGAACAGGCCCTTGCGCTTGGCCTTGAGATAACGCAGGGAGATGAAAAGCTCGAGGCTCACGCGGGTTTTTCGTGCTTGAGCGTCGGGAACAGGATCACGTCGCGGATCGAGTCCCGGCCGGTGAGGAACATGGTCAGGCGGTCGATGCCGACGCCGATGCCGCCCATCGGGGGCATGCCGGCCTCCATCGCCTGGATGAAGTCCTCGTCGAGCAGGTCGGCCTCGGCGTCGCCGGCCGCGTTCTGCTTCATCTGCTCGACGAGCCGGTCGCGCTGGTCCTGGGGATCGTTGAGCTCGGAGTACGCGTTCGACAGCTCGATGCCCGCGGCGAAGCACTCGAAGCGTTCGACGAGAGATTGAGTCCCCGGCTTCAGCTTGGCGAGCGGGGTGATCGCCGTCGGGTGGTCGAACAGGAAGGTGGGCTGCTCGAGCAGGTCCTCGATCCTCGACTCGACGATGCGGTCGAAGAGCTTCGCGCTGGGAGTCTTCTCGCCGGCGTGGATCCCGAGCTTTTCGGCGAGCTTCAACAGGCCGGGGCGGTTGAAGCCCTTGCCTTCCAGCACGTTCTCGATGGGCTCGCCGCAGCGGTCCTTCCAGATCTCGGGCAGGTACAGCCGCTTGAACGGCGCCTTCAGCGAGATCTTCTTGCCGCGCCACTCGACCTCGCTGACCCCGCAGGCGTCGGCGCACTCGGTGAGCAAGGTCTCGAAGAGGGCGGCCATCCCCTCGTAGTCGGAATACGCCTCGTACGCCTCGAGCATGGTGAACTCGGGGTTGTGGCTCGTGTCGACGCCCTCGTTGCGGAACACGCGGCCGATCTCGTAGACGCGATCCAAGCCGCCGATGACGAGCTTTTTCAAGTAGAGCTCGGTGGCGATCCGCAGGACCATGTCCTGCTCGAGGGCGTTGTGGCGCGTGTGGAAGGGGCGGGCGGAGGCGCCGCCGGCCTGGCCGAGCAGGACGGGGGTCTCCACCTCGACGTAGCCGCGCGAGTCGAGGACGCGGCGGATGGTCGAGACGATCTTGGCGCGCTTTATGAAAGTCTCCCGCGATTCGGCGGTGGACACGAGGTCCAGATGGCGCTGCCGGTAGCGCAGCTCGGTGTTGGTGATGCCGTGCCACTTCTCGGGCATCGGCCGGATGGCCTTGGCGAGGACGGCCGCGTGCTCGACGGCGACGGTGGGCTCGCCGGTCTTGGTGATGAACACCGAGCCGGAGGCCGCGACGAAGTCGCCGACGGCGAGGTCCCGCTTGACCAACGCGAAGACGTCCTCGGGCAGGGCGTCCTTCTTAAAGTACACCTGGGCGTTGCCCGACAGGTCGGCGAGGCGGCCGAAGATGGACTTGCCCATGTCGCGCAGCTCGACGAGGCGGCCGGCGATGGCGACCTTTTCCGTCGAGTGCTGCATGGGCTCGGTCAGGCCGGCGCTCAGAGGACGGACGGCGGAGCAATCATTCTTGCGGACCGTGCGGGACGGGAAAGGGTCGATATTGCGGGATCGCATGTCGGCGATCTTGGCCTTCTTCAAGGCCATCAATTCTTCCAGGCCGCGGCCGTCGGCTGCGGGGGCGGGTGCGGCGGGAACCTTGGGCGCGTCAGACATTCTTCTTTTCTCCGCGTGAAGCGAGGATGCCGGCGATGAGCTCGCGGAGCATCTTGGGGTCGAAAGGCTTCTGCACGTAGGCCGCCACGTTCGGCGCCATCTCGAAGAGGTCGCGCATCTTCTGGCCCTTGGCGGTCAGCACGAGGATGGGGATGTCCTTGGCGCGCGGCTCGGTCTGCAGGCGCATGTTGAGCTGGTAGCCGTCCATCACCGGCATCATGATGTCGAGGACGATGAGGTCGGGCAGGGGGCGCGAGTGGTCGGGGGGCTCGATGCCGAGGCGCTCGAGCGCGATCTGGCCGTTGCCGGCCTCGCCGACCGCGTAGCCCTCCTTCTCGAGGGCGAAGCGCAGCAAGGTGACGATATCGGGTTCGTCGTCGACGACGAGGATGGAGGGCATCAGCGCTTCTCCAGCAGCTTGGCGACCAGCTCGCGCAGCATCTTGGGATCGAAGGGCTTCTCGAGGTGCTCGGTCACGCGGCAGTCCGGGTTGAAATGGTCCTTCACCGCCCCCTTGGCGGTCAGCACGAGGACGGGAACGGCCTTGGTGCGGGCGTCCTCCTGCAGGCGGGCGCATACCGCGTAGCCGTCCATGACGGGCATCATGACGTCGAGGATGACGAGGTCGGGGATGACGGTCGTCTCGTCGCGCGGCTCGAGGCCGACCTTGGCGAGGGCCTCGGCTCCGTCGTAAGCGGCGATGACCGTGTGTCCGTCTTTCTCGAGCATGAATTTGATGAGCGTGACGACGTCTCGCTCATCGTCGACGAGCAGTATCCGCGCCATGGCCCCGATTCTATTAAATATACCGACCTCATGAAACCGGCCGTCAAGCCGCTGCCCCGGCCCTCTAGGCCTCCCGGCCGCCGGCGGTGGGCCTTAAGCCCGATATCCTTCGACGGGGAGGGCGCGGTATAATCTCCTCATGAACCGCGTCAAAACCCCTTTCGCCGCCGGTCTTTTCCTCGCCCTTCTCTCGTCGTCCGCCTTCGCCACGCCCTCCGAGGACGCCTTCAGCGCGGCCATCGACGCCATCAACGAGTCCTCGGCCAAGGTCGCCGCCGCCCAGGCGAAGCGCTCCCGCGAGCGGAAGATCGAGGCGACCGCGCCCACCTGCCCCCCCGCGCAGATCGACGCCGCCTACGCGGCCCTTCCCCGCTGCGAGGCCGCGATCAAGAAGGCCTTCGGCGTCGACGTGCGCGACTTCAAGGGCGTCCTGAGCAAGGGCTTTTCCCGGAGCGGCCTGTCGCTCGTCCTGTTGACGACGACGGACGCCTTCTTCTACCACGAGGACTGCGACATCTGCGCGGCCGTCGAGCGCTGCTCCCTGAAGGACGGCTCGCTCTCCACGCTCAAGACCGCGCACAGCGTGGACTGCCGCGACCTGGCGCCCTTCCTCAAGAAGGACGTCGCCTACAGCGCCTGCCCTCTGCGTCCGTAAGCTGGTATAATCCCGGCGTGAGGAAGCTCCTTCGCCTGCTGCTCGTCGCCTCGGTGCTGTACGGCACCGGCGCGCATTGGGTGGCCCTCCAGAGCGCGGCGTGGGCGAGCATGATCGCGGCGCGCGCCGGCGAATCGTCTTTGGCGGAGGTCGTGTCGTCCACCTTCTCCGGCGAGAAGCCGTGCCGCATGTGCCGCATCGTCGAAAAAGGCGCCAAAGCCGAGCAAGGTCCCTCGATCCTGCGGTCCTCCCCGGGCCTCGATCTCGCCGTTTCCGCCGTTTCGGATCCGCGGGCCGTGCTTCCCGCGCGCACCCCCGCCGTTTTGTCGTCGCCGTTCGGCGCTTCCCGTCCGTCCCGCCCCGTCGTCCCTCCGCCCAAGACCGTCCTCCCCGCCTAGCCGTCCGCGCCTCTCGGCGCGTCGATCATAGGGAGGATACATGCGTTTATTTTTCGCCGTCCTGGCGTTCGCCGTCCTGTCGTCGCCGTGCCGTTCCGAAGAAGCAGCCATGCTCGAGCCCGTCGTCGTCCTGGGAGCCCGGATCCAGGAGAACCCGTCCGCCCGCGCGATCGGGCGGGTCGAGCGCGGCGTGATCGAATCCGTCGACGCCTTCAGCCTCAAGGACCTGATGGACAAGACGCCCGGCGTTCTCGCCAAGCAGTCCAACGGCCCGCGCGACGTGTCGATCTCCGTGCGCGGCTCCGGCGCGAAGACGAGCTTCGCGATCCGGAATATTAAAATGTACGAGGATTGGTTCCCCGTCACGCAGTCCGACGGCCTCTCCCGCACCGACATCCACGACCCCAACGCCTACGAGGGGATCGACGTCCTGCGCGGGCCGTCGTCGTCCTTGCACGACAACTATGCGCTCGGAGGCGCGGTGAACTTCCGCACGCGGCTCGGGCGCGACGTCGACGGCCTCGACGCCGGCGTCACCGCCGGCTCGTACGGCTATCAGAACGAGCGCCTGCATCTCGGCCGCCGGACGAAGTCCTTCGAGTACTCGGCCTTCGTCAGCCACATCCGCGCCGACGGCTACACCTACTACAACGGCTACAAGACCGTGACCGAGAACGTCGTCGGCCGGTTCTACCTCGACGAGTCGCGCACGGTGGTCTTCAAGTTCCTGAACAACGACATGGAGGCGCAGGTCCCGAGCCGCCTCTCCCGGGCTCAGATGGACGCCGATCCCCGGAGCGCCGGCCTCACGAACGTGACGGGGGTCGGGAGCGTCAGCGCCGAGCGGGCTTCACAGAGCCGGCGGGACCGCCGGACGATCCTCGGCGGGCGCTACGAGCAGCGGCTCGATCCCGAGACGGGCTGGCGCTTCCTCGGCGCGTACGACGTCAAGGACATCGACCAGACCTTCGGCACGATCTCGGACACGGTCAATCCGAACTTCCATCAATACGCCGACGTGACGCGCGAGGGGACGATCGGCGGGCTGAGCGCGAAGCACTACGCGGGCGTGTTCTTCAACCGGATGGAGCAGGAGTCCGCGTCGTTCCGGAACCTCGCCGACTGGGCCGGGACGCGCGGCGCCCTGCAGTCGAGCACGCGCGGCTTCCACCAGAACCTCGGCTTCCGCCTCCGCGAGGAACTGGAGGTGTCGCCGCGATGGACGGCGATCGCGGGGCTCGGCGTCGAGCGGTCGCAGGTGAAGGCCGCGGTGCGGACCCGCACGGGCGCGGAGACCTATTCGCGCGCGGATGCCGACCGCGTGTTCCACAACGCGGCGCCCGAGGCGGCGCTGAGCTGCAAGGCGGAAGCCTGGACCGGCCGGGCCCGCGCGGGCATGGGCTACGGCACGCCCGGGATCGGCCAGTTGACGACCACGCCGGACGGCCTGACGGGAAACAACACCGGCCTCAAGCCCCAGCGCAACCTGGGCTTCGAGGCCGGCGCGGGCGGGAAGTCCGGCGGCCTGTCCTGGGACGCGGCCGCCTACTATGAGGTCTACTGGAACGAGTTCGTCACCCAGACCCCGGGGGCGGGACTCGGCGCCTTCACCGCGAACGCGCCGCGCGCCGACCATCGCGGCGCCGAGCTGTGGGCCGACTGGCGAAGCCCCGAGGGGCTCCTGCTCGCCGGCGCCTGGACATTCAACGACCATGTGTACAGGACCTTCCGCGAGTCCGCCGGCGGCGGCCTCTCGATCGACCGCGCGGGGTCGCGCGTTCCCGGCGTCGAGCGCTCGGTGCTCAACGCGCGCGCCGGCTGGGACCGGCCCGGGCTCCCCGGGGGCTGGGTCGAGGCGAACCAGGTCTCGGACTACGCGGTCAACAACGCGAACACCCTGCGCGCGAGGCGGTACACCGTGCTGAACCTGAACGCGCACTGGAAGCGCGGCGTGTCGTGGGGCCCGGTCAGCCAAGTGACTATGACCTTCGACCTGCGCAACCTGATGAACATCGCCTATGACGGTTCCGCCGTCACCGTCGCGGACGCGAGCTCGGACACGCCGGCGAGCCTTTTGGCGAAGCAGGCGTTCTTCGCCGGGCAGGGCCGCTCGGCGTACGGCGGGCTTACTTTTCACTTCTAGGAGGCAATCATGATCGCTCATCTTTTCGCGCTTCTCGCCGTGGCCGCTTCGGCGGCGCCCGGCGGCTTCGACGTCCATGCCGACCGCGGCCGCCTGCACCGCCTCGAGGGCGAGTCCGGCAAGGAGGTCGCCCTGACCTACCTTCGATCCGACGACGGCGGCAGGACCTGGAGCGCGCCGGTCCGCGTGGACGCCGGCCGTCCCGCCTACCGGTTCGGGGCGGGCGACGCGCGCGTGGCGGCGGAGGGCGATGAGGTCTACGCGATGTGGGCCCGCCCCGGCAACGGGCCGTACGGCTCCGGGCCCTTGGCGGTCGCGCGGTCGACGGACGGAGGCCGGTCCTGGAGCGAGGCGGCGAGCCCCGCGGACGGAACGCCGTTCGGCCGCCGCTTTCCCGCGCTGGCGGTCTCGTCCGGCGTCCTGCACGCGGTGTGGCTCGATCGAAAGACCAACTCGAAAGTGCTGGCGTCGCGCTCGACGGACGGAGCCCGGACCTGGTCTTCGCCCGTCACGCTCGATCCGGACGCGTGCGAGTGCTGCTGGAACGCGGCGCTCGCCGCCGGCGGCGGCGAGGTGTACGCGATGTATCGCGACAAGGACCCGCGCGACATGCGCACGGTCGTCTCGCGGGACGGGGGGAAGACCTGGAGTAAGCCCGCGGCCGCCGGGCCGTTCGACTGGGGCTTCAACGGCTGCCCCCACGTGGGCGGTGCGCTCGCTTCCGCGGGCGGCGGGGTGACCGCCCTGGTATGGACCGGCAAGGAGGGCAAGGCGGGGGTGTACGCGGTCCCTTCGCCGGACGGCCTGGCCTGGGGACGCCCCGTGAAGCTGGGGGGGCCGGGCGCCAAGCACGCCGACCTGGCCTCGTCCGGATCCCGCCTCGCCGCCGCATGGAACGACGGCGGCCGGATCTGGGCCGCCGTGAGCGCCGACGGGAGATCGTGGTCTAAGCCGAAGCCCCTGTCCGGGGAGAACGACCCAGCCTCTCACCCTCGCGTCGCGCCCTCCGGCACGGGCTTCCGCGTCTTCTGGGTGGAGAAAACCCGCTTCACCGACGCCATCATGAATTAGGTGTCAGGCCTGGCAGTATCGGCAGTATTCGGGAGCCGTGCAACTTTTTCGTCCCCTCAATCGTATGATTGGTATGGGACGACGAGCGAGAATTCATTTTCCAGGCGCGGTCTATCATGTGATGGCGCGCGGCGTCAACCGGTGCGCCATCTTCATCGATGATTGTGACCGGACGAATTTCCTGGACAGGCTGTTCCGGATCGCGAGTGATTCGTCCTGTGAGATCATTGCCTATTGTCTGATGGGCAATCATTTCCATCTCGCCATCCGAGTACGGCACATCCCTTTGGCGGCGATCATGCTCCGTTTCCTCACCGGTTACGCGAAATCGTTCAACCGCCTGTACGACCGGACGGGCCATCTTTTTCAGGCCCGACACGAGGCGAACCTATGCCTCGACGATGCATACTTGCTCAGCTTAGTCCGATATATCCACATGAATCCCGTGAGGGCGGGCCTCGTTTCGAGGCCGCAGGATTGGCCTTGGTCGAGCTCGTCCCGCCAGCCGCCCGGAAATTCCGAGGGCGATCTTTCGGAATTCGATCCATGGCTCAAGGATGAAATCGCACCCGATTTGATCCGGTTAGAGCATTCCGATAGGCGAGAACTTGCCGACATCGGTGCCGAGATCGCCGCTTTGACGGGAATCCCTTTGGAGGAATTGCGTTCGGAAAGCCGCGCCAGGCGGACCATAGCGGCGAAACGCAGGTTCGCTCGGGAAGCCGCGCGGCAAGGTCATCGTTTGATTGTCCTCGCGAGATGGCTTAATCTCGATCAAAGCTCAGTCGGACGCTATATCCGGAATAATACTGCCGATACTGCCAGGCCTGACACCAAGATTATCAGTAGCCGGTGAAGAAGGGAGCGGTGTCCTTGGGGCCGGCAGGGTAGCGCTCGGCGCGGAAGCGCTTGGCGAGGGCGGCGGCGGTCTTGTCCTTGATCCGGCCGTAGAGCGCGTCGGCCTCTCCGGTCTTCCCGTGGAAGTCGAGCAGGTTCGCGCGGCGCAGGAGCACCCAGTCCTTCATGCCGCGCGGATGGGGCAGCCGGTCGAGCGCGGCGAGCCAGCGCTCGGTCTCCGCGGCGCGGCCCTGGAGCAGGCGGCTCTCGGCCGCGCGGTACAGCGCCCACGCGCGCGCGGGCGTGCGCACCGAATGGTGCAGGGTCCCGATCCACTTGCCGTCGGGGTCGGCGAGCGCGACGGCCTCGTCGAACCGGCCGCGGCGCTCGGCGACGTAGGCGCGGCGCAGGCGGTAGATCGGGTTGTGGGGATAGCGCGCGGTCAGCTCGGCGAGCAGGCGTTCGGCGCCCTCCCAGTCGGCCTCCTCGTCCTTCGAGAGGATGACCGCGAGCACGGAGCGGGCCTCCATGCGGGCGATGCCCGTGGTCTCGGCGACGCTCCACAGCTCGGAGAGGCCGAGCTTGCGGTCGGCGCCCACGCCCATGATCAGGTACGCGAACGGCTTGGCGCCGGAGGGCATGCGCGCGGCGAAATAATGGAACATGCCCATGCCCAGGCGCGCGTCGGACAGCGTCGGATCGAGGTCGAGGGCCTTCTTCAGGTGCTTGACCGCCGCGGAGCCGTCGGGAAGGGCGCGGAAGAAGTTCCTGCGGGCCACGTTCGCGCGCGCGCGGAATCCGAGCGTGGCTCCCAGGTAATAATGGGCCTCCGCGGGGTGCGAGGCCATCAGCGCCTTGGCCGCCGCCTCGGCGGCCTCGCTGTCGCGCTCGAAGGCCCGGTAGGTGTCGGTCGAGCGCATGCCCTCGGCGATCCAGCGCTGGTAGGTCGACACGCCGCGGTAGAAGGCGCCGGCGGGGTGCTTGGGATGGCGCGCGGCCAGCGCGTCGGAGGCGGCCCGGGCCTTGTCGAAATCCATGTCGTAGAACAGGTCGACGACGCCCGCCAACTCCCGTTCCATCTCGGGCGGGGCGGCCGCGGCCGGCGCGGCAAGGGCGAGGACCAGGAGCCAGGAGCGCATGGTCAACGATATATTATCCGCCCGCGGCAAACAAAGAAGAGTCCGCCTTCCCCGCGCACTTCCTTCTTAGGCGCATATTCGCTAGAATCGGCGCATGGCTATTGAACAGACGCTCATCCTCATCAAGCCGGACGGCGCCTTCCGCAAGCTGACCGGCCTCACCATCGACCGCCTCGACGCCACCGGCCTCGAGATGGTCGGCGCGAAAATGATCTGCGTGACCGACAAGCTGGCGCGCGACCACTACTCCTCCCTCTCCGACAAGCCCTTCTTCGAGGACCTGATCAAGTACATCCGCGGCGGCTATCACGGCATCGCCGACAGCCGCATCCTCGCCCTCGTGTACCGCGGCGAGAACGCGATCAAGGCCGTCCGCGCCGTCGCCGGCGCCACGAACCCGGAGGCCGCCGCCCCCGGGACCATCCGCGGCTCGTTCGGCCGCATGAACTCCGTCACCAAGCAGTTCGAGAACGTGATCCACGCCTCCTCGGACCCGTCGGACGCGGCGAAGGAAGTCGCCCTGTGGTTCAAGAAGGACGAGATCATCCCTTAACGCCATGAAGTCCGCGGTCCTCCTCGTCGCCGCCCTGGCGCTGTCCGCGGGAGCCGCTCCGGCTCCCAAGCCGGCGAAGCCCGCCGGTCCTTCCCTGCCGGGAGAGGCCGTCGAGCTGAAGACCGTCGACGGCTGGGCGCTGAAGGCGATGTTCGCGCCGTCGGTGCCCGGCAAGATGACCTTGCTGCTGCTGCACGGCACGGGGCAGCGCAAGGAGGACTGGAAGCGCCTGGCGTTCCCGCTCACCCGGGCGGGCTACGGCGTGATGGCCGTCGACCTGCGCGGCCACGGCGAGAGCCGGGTCAGCCCCTCCGGCGAGGAGCTGACCTGGAAGAAGCTGCGGGCCACGCCGACCGCCAACGACTTCGCGGACATGTCGCGCGACGCCGAGGCCGCCGTCGGCTGGCTCGCGGGCCAGGGCGTCCCCGAGGACTCGATCGGGCTCATCGGCTCCGAGGTCGGCGGCAGCATCGCCATCCGCTACGCGGCGACGCACCAGAAGGTGCCGCTCGTCGTGATGCTCTCCCCGGGCATGCGCTGGCAGGAGGTCCTCACGCCGAACGCCCTGCGCGCCCTCAAGCGCGCGATCCCGACGCCCGTGCTGATGGTCTACTCCGAGGCGGACAAGCGCACCGCCAAGGAGGTCCCGATCCTGCACGCGTTCGCCAAGGCCGCCGTCGGCGAGCGCCACGCGACCTTGATCTCGGTCCCGCAGGAGCGCGGCACCCGCATGTTCCGGGCCCAGCGCGCCTTGGTCGGCCGGGTCATCGACTGGCTCGGCGACCCGATCGCGCCCGAGGCGACGGCGGTCTCGACCGGGACCATCCTCAACGGCGACCCGATGGAAGGCAAGACCTTGATCGACGACACCGGCACGCCGCCGCCGGCCGTTCAGCCGGCCGACGACAGCGACGATTAAGGTGGCCCTCCTCTCCGCCCGGGCCTACGCGCGCCTGCCGACGGAGCAGGCCAACCCGCGCACGCGGGACGTCGACACCAAGTCCTCGTCCCGCATCGTCGAGCTCATCGTCGCCGAGGACCGCCTCGTCCCGCTCGCCGTCGCGCGCGTCGCGCGCGAGCTGGCGCAGGGCGTCGACGCGCTCGCGCGCACCCTCGCCTCCGGCGGCTCGGTTCTGCTGCTCGGCGCCGGCACCAGCGGGCGGCTGGCCGTCCTCGAGGCGGCCGAGTGCCCGCCCACCTTCAACACGACGCCGCGCCAGATCCGCGCGGTCATCGCCGGCGGCAGGCGCTCGGTGTTCCGCGCCAAGGAAGGCGCCGAGGACGAGCCCGGACTCGGCCGCAAGGCGGCCTCGTCCGTCCGAAAGGGCGACGCGGTGATCGGCGTCGCCGCCAGCGGGGTGACCCCGTTCGTCCACGCCGCCCTGGCCGAGGCGAAGAAGCGGGGGGCCGCGACGATCCTGGTCACCTCCAACGGCCGCCCGAAGGGCCGTCACGCCGACATCGTGATCGCGCCGCTCGTCGGCCCCGAGGTCGTGACCGGCTCGACGCGCCTGAAGGCGGGCACCGCCGCCAAGCTCGTCCTCAACGCGCTGACCACGGGCGCTATGATCAAGATCGGCAAGGTGTACGACCATTGGATGGTGGACCTCAAGCCGACCTCGCGCAAGCTGCGGCTGCGGGGCGAGCGCATCGTCGCCGACCTCGGCCGCGTCGCGCCCGCCCGCGCCCGCTCCCTGTTCCGCGCCTCGGGCGGGAGCGTGAAGACCGCCGTCGTGATGGCGCGCAAGGGCCTGTCCGCCGCGGACGCCCGCGCGCTGCTCGCGGGCTCGGGCGGGGCCTTGCGCCGGGTTTTGGAGGGACAGCGATGAAAGGCCGCGTTCAGATCGAGACCATCTCGAGCATCGTGCTCAAGGAAAACCCGCTCGGCGACCCGCGCCGCCGCGATATCCCCGTCTACCTGCCGCCGACCTACGGGACCGTGCGCGGCCGCCGCTACCCCGTCCTGTACTACCTTCCCGGCTTCACCGGCACCGCCCGCGGCGCGATCAACTACAACCCCTGGAAGGAGAACATCGCCGAGCGCTTCGACCGGCTCATCGAGCAGGGCAAGGCGCGCGAGGCGCTCATCGTCATCGTCGACGGCTTCACGGCCTACGGCGGCTCGCAGTACCTGAACTCGACGGCGACCGGCCGCTACGCGGACTTCGCGGTGTACGAGGTCGTGGGTTACATCGACGGCAAGCACTCCACGGTGAGGCATCCCGAGGGCCGCGCGATCATCGGCAAGTCCTCCGGCGGCTTCGGCGCGCTGACCTTGGCGATGCGTCATCCCGAGGTCTTCGGTCATTGCGTCAGCCACAGCGGCGACATGGGCTTCGAGGCCGCCTACGGGACGGACATGTACAAGTTCGTGACCGCGCTCGGCCGTTACGGCGGCTCGCCCAAGCGCTTCATCGATGAATTCAGGGCCTCCCGGGCCAAGGAGAGCTTCGACCACGCGGCGGTGAACATGATCGCGATGGCCGCCTGCTACTCGCCCAACGAGAAAGCCGCGCTCGGTTTCGACCTGCCCTGCGACCTCCGCACCGGAGAGCTGGTCCCCGCGGTGTGGAAGCGATGGCAGGCCCTCGACCCGGTGCACGCGGCGGCCAAGCACGCCGGCGCCCTGCGGCGCCTCAAGACGCTCTGGTTCGACGCGGGCGTCAAGGACGAGTACTGCCTGCACCTCGGCGCGCGCCGCTTGTCCGACGCCCTCAAGGCGCTGAAGGTCCGCCACGTCCACGAGGAGCACGCGTTCGGCCACTTCGACATGAACGACCGCCTCGACAAGTCCCTGCCCCTGCTCGCCGCCCGGGCCCGCCGCATCGGCTGAGCCCGGAGCCCTTGACAAAACAAGGGTTTCGGCTATACTCCAGTGTCACGACGGGCGCGCGCGGCGCGCCATGGATCGCGGCCTTTTTTTTGGCGGAACGATGAACATCGAATCGACCAGCCGGTCCGGATCGTACCGCGGCGCGGAGGCGCCCGTCTAGCGCGAGCCCCTCGGCGCGCGCGGCGGGAGCCCCGGGGCCTGCGAGCCCGGGGCTCTTCGTTTTCAGGGAAATACGCAAGGAGGTGATCCAAGGTGAGGAAGAAGCACCGCAAGCAGAAGGCCGTGACGGCCTTCGACGTGGCGCTGGAGGCGTGCCGGGCGCTGATCCCGACCGACCTCCGGCCCAAGCCGGACCTGCGGCGCGCGACCGTGCTGGCGCGGTTCGCCGTCGCGATGACGAAGTAAGCGACCCTCTGCGGAACGCAGAGGGTCGTCTTGCTTGATGAAACCCCCGCGGATCGGGGGTCAGGAGGCCGTGATCCCGTCGATCGCGGCGAGGTGCCGGTCCTTCTCGGGGCCGCTCAGCCAGGACGACAGGAAGGAGTTCCGCGCCAGGGTTCTCAGATCGGCCTTCGTCAGCCCCAGGGCCCGCGCGGTGTCCCGGTAGTTGGCGTCCACGTAGCCGCCGAAGTAGGCGGGGTCGTCGGAGTGGACGGAGGCGAGCACCCCCGCCGCGAGCAGGTCCTTCAGGTTGTGGTCCTCCAGCGCGGCGAACACGCGGAGCCTGTGGTTGGAGAGGGGGCAGACGGTCAGGGCCGTCCCCTCGGCGGCGAGGCGCTTGACCAGCTCGGGGTCCTCGAGGCAGCGGACGCCGTGGTCGATCCTCTCGACCATGAGGAGATCCAACGCCTCGACGATGTAGGACGGGGGGCCTTCCTCGCCGGCGTGAGCCACGCAGCGCAGGCCGGCGGCGCGGGCCTTGGCGAACACGTCCTTGAACAGCGACGGAGGGCGGCCCTTTT
The DNA here is from genome assembly GCA_016182905.1 of Elusimicrobiota bacterium. Taxonomy (NCBI): domain Bacteria; kingdom Pseudomonadati; phylum Elusimicrobiota; species Elusimicrobiota bacterium. Next base: position 51,810 of record JACPFR010000025.1, on the reverse strand, counting down.
CCGAGGAGTCGAGGCCGACGCCGGAGAGGCCGCCGAACGGAAGGGCTTCGGCCAAGGTCTCGAGGGCGGATTCCTGGTCGAGATGCCGGAGAAAGCAAAGGATGAGCTTCGAGGTGATGCCCAATTCTTTCTCGGCACGGCGGCATGCTCGGGTCAGGCCGGAAATCACGGCCTCATATGGAACGCCACGACTTGTGTGCGTTTGCGGGTCGAAGAAGATCTCTGCGTGCCTCACGTTCATGGGCGCCACGCGGACGAAGTACGCCCATGCCAGGTCGTGGAAATCGCGCTCGGTGCGCAGCACCCCGGCGCCCTCGTAGTAGACGTCGAGGAAGCTCTGCAGGCCGTCGAAGGCGTAGGCCGCCTTGATCGCCTCGACCGAGGAGAACCGGAGCTTGGCCGAGTTGCGGCGCGCGAGCTCGAACATGAGCTCGGGCTCCAAGGTCCCCTCGATGTGGAGATGGAGCTCGGCCTTGGGCAGGGCCGCGGCGAAGGCGTCGAGGGCGGCGCTCACGGCAGGGCCACCGGGGACGGCGTCCCGACGAGCTGGAGGCCGGAGGCGGCGGCGGAGAGCTCCTCGGCGGTGTAGAGATCGGTGGCGCCCGAGCCGGAGTCCTGGACCATGTACAGGCGGACGCCGCGCGAGGGGCTGTCGAAGGCGCCGAGCAGGTAGACCTCGTGGTGGAGCGTCTCGTAGTCGTGGCCGTGGAGCGCGCGCTCCTCGGGCGAGTGCTTGAAGCGCTCGTGGAACAGGCGCAGGCTGATCAGGACCTCCTTGCCGGAGCCGAGCAGCGCGCTCCAGCGCGCGTCGCCGTGAGGCGGGCCGCGGGCCTCGAAGCTCATCCCGAGGGCCTGCGCCCACTTCTCGATCTCCGCGGTACCCATGCCCTCGCCGACGTCGACGCCGAGCTTGAGGCCGAGGCCGCGCTCGAGGGCGGCGAGCTCGGCGCCCGTCTTGCCCGTCAGCGTCTCCGCGCGCACGTTGAGGGTCTCGCGGGCGCGCTCGATGAAGCGGTGCACGGAGAGCGGGTAGACGAAGCCGACGGAGGCCGAGATCGCGTTGAACAGGGCGTGATGCGCGCAGTGGGCCGAGCCGCGGTCCTGTATGGCGGTCGTGCGCCATTCATGGCCGAGGAGGCCGCCGGAGCGCGCGGCGGCGCGGGCCTCGGCGATGAGGGCGGCGTCGCGCGCGCGGCCGTGCGCCCGCTCGTAGGCGAGCTTGACCGCGCGCTCGACGAAGCGGATGTAGTCGTGGCCCTGGCGCTGATAGGGCGCGTAGACGGGGTTGGCGCGATACCAGCGGTTGGCGCCGGCGCCCTTGAACAGGCGGGTCAGGCCCTCGAGGGCGTCCTGCAGGCGCCCGGCGGCGAGGGCGTCGTGAGCCTCGGACAAGGTCTGCCTCATGCCGATCTCTTCGGTGGTGACCCGCTCTCCGGGGCCGAGGCGGCCGAGGCGCTTCTCGTGGCCGGAGCGGCGCCAGGCGTTGACGGCCGCGGCCGCGGGCTTCAAGAGGAATGCGGAAGGGCGCCAGGGAGCGGGCGCCTCCGGCGTCCTCACCGAGGTCAACGCGGCGAAATCGGGGGCGGCGGGGGCGTCGTCGTACAGCCGGCCGATGGTTTCGGGAGCGACGGCGGCCCGCTCGGCCGCCTGGGCCAGGACGCGGACGGGAGACAGGGCGACGGGGCTTTGCGGCGCCTTCGGCCGATCGGCGGGGCGCGTCGCCTTCGCCGGGAGGGCGGGAGCGGAGAGGACCGGCGCGGTCAGGGCCGGCGCGAGAACGGGCGCGAGGGCGGGCGCCAAGGAGGCGGGCGGGAGGGGGGAGACGCTCGCCGCGTTGAGCGCGCCGGCCGAGACGTTCAGGGCGGGAGCGGAGGGGGCCCGCAGGGAGACGCGGCCGACCTGGGACCAGGCCGGGAACGGGGCCAGGCCGAGGACCGCGGCCAGGAGCGCGGAGAATGAGCGTCGCGTCATCCTGGAAGGATAGGCGAAAAACCCGCCGTCCGGGGAGGGCCTCCCGGTCCCTGGAACATGGGTCCAGAGGTCTCTGGATTTATCCGATATTACCGCTACAATACAGGGGTGATCCGCACCGAGACGATGACGGTGGCCGGCCTCAAGACCAACGTGCTGCGCGGGGGGAAGGGCGAGCCGGTGATCCTGCTCCACGGACTGGGGGCGTCGTCCTATTCCTGGCGCTACGCCCTCCCCGAATTGGCCAAGCATTACGAGGTGTTCGCGCCCGACCTGCCCGGCTTCGGCCGCACCGACAAGCCCTGGGATTTCGACTACTCGATCCACGGCCTGCATGCCTGGATCCTGAAGTTCATGGATCACGCCGGGATCAAGAGCGCGCGCTTCGCCGGGAACTCGATGGGCGGCGTGCTGTCGCTGTGGACCGCGATGGAGGCCCCGTCCCGGGTCGAACGCATGGCGCTGTTCGGCACGCCCGCCTACGTCGAGAACCGGCCGAAGATGCTCTGGCCCCTGTCCTGGCCCGTGATCGGCGGCCTCTACGAGTGGGCGTTGGGCGACGTGACCTTGCGGTACATCGCCAACGCCACCTTCGTCGACAAGAGCAAGGTCGACGAGCGGATGGTCGCCGAGTACGGCCACGCGCTGAAGAGCGCCGCGGGCCGCCGCGCGGTGGCCGAGTTCGTCCGCCGCGCGATCCCGCCCGACCACCGCGAGCGCATCAAGCGCTACCGCGACGTGACCCACCCGACTCTCGTGCTCGTCGGCGAGCTCGACAAGATGGTCGGCCGCGCGGGCGCGGAGCGGCTGGTCAAAGAGATGCCCAACGCGACCCTCTGCATCCTCGACGCCTGCGGCCACGCCCCTCAGGAGGACGCGCCCGAGCGCGCGAACCCCCGCCTCCTGGAGTTCTTTCAGTCATGAGCGACAAGGTCGTGTACTCGAGCGATCCCGACTGGGGGAAGCCCGGAACGCCCCGCCAGCCCGAGCCCGTGCGGCTCTCGTTCCAGCGGGGCGCGAAGGGCTCCGGCGTCACCCGCGTCGAGCGGCTCGTGATGCACCCGACCCACAAGGACGCGATGCTGGGCCGCCTCAAGAAGGCGCTCGGCTGCGGCGGGACGCTCAAGGACGGGAGCTTCGAGTTCCAGGGCGACCACCGCGACAAGATCGAGAAGCTCCTCCTCGCCGACGGGTACAAGGTCAAGCGCGTCGGCGGTTAGGCGCCGGGCTCAGAACCGCTTCGCGAGCGTGAAGCGGTGGGCCGCGCCGAGCTCTCCCGCGGCCTGCGCCGCGTAGTCGAACAGGAAGCCGGAGCGCTCGAGTCCGAGGCCGACCGTGAGGCCGCGCGCGGCGTCGAAGCCGGAGCCCTCCGGCGCGGCGCTCTTCGTCGACCAACCCAGGCGCAGGAGCGCGCCCTCCATGACCTTCAACTCGCCGCCGAAGCCTCCGTCGGCGCCGCCGCCGCGCGGCGCGCTCTGGATCTCGAAGGCGAGCGTGCGCCCGGCGGCGAACGAGTAGGCCGCGCCGCCGGCGAGGCGCAGGGGCAGGTCGTTGCGCTGATCGTCGTATTTCAGGCCCGGGCCCATGTTGCGCAGCGCGGCGCCGACGACGAGCTTGCCGGGGCCGGCGCCGTCGAAGGCCCGGCGCGCGCCGAGGTCGGCGGCCACGCCCTGCGCCTCGGAGGAGGCGATGTGGCTGCGCAGGTACTTCACGGAGACGCCCAGGTCCGCGACCTCGGCCTTGACCGCGTAGGCGCCGGCGAAGGCCGCGTCCGAGGCCTGGAAGTCGCCGGTCGGCCGGCCGGTCGCGTCGCGGCCGGAGATGGCGCCCTGGCTCAGGTAGGTCATCGCCGCGGCGACGGTTCCGCGCGAGGTCGGATGGGCGTAGGCGAGGAAGTCCTCGCGCGTGCCGAGGCCGAGCTCGGCGTGGCTGACCGAGACCTCGCGTTTCTCCACGCGGGCGAGGCCGGCGGGGTTCCAGTACACCGCGCTGGAATCGTCCGCGAGGGCCGTGTAGGCGCCGCCCATGCCGATGCCGCGGGCGCCGACGCCGATGTCGAGGAAGGCGGCGGTTTCGGCCGCGCGGACCGCGCCGGCGGCCAGAAGCAGCAGGGCGGGGAGGAGGAGCCTCATTTGATCACCCCGACCTTGCCGGTCGCCTTGATGTCGCTCGCGCCGGCTTTGCGCCCCGTGACGACGAAGTTGTACACGCCCGAGCCCACGCCGGCGACGTCCCAGACGTGCTCGAAGGTGAACTGCGAGCCGAAGCCGTTCCCGTCGTCGACCCCGCCGCGGTTCGTGAAATTCGAGGATTCGTGCACCATGCGGCCGGAGAGGTCGTAGACGCGCACCGAGACCGAGTCGGCGAGGCCGGGCTGGACGCGGATGACGACCGGAGCGCCGCCGCGCGAGGGGTTGGGGAAGGCGTAGCCGGCGTGGACCGCGAAGGTCGGGTCGTTGGGGCCCGACGGCGCCGACGCGGGGGAGCCGCCGCCGAAGACCTGGTACAGCGAGAAGTGCGTGGTCTGGGCGCGGACGATCTGATCGCGGGCGTCCACGCTCGAGTCGAGCTTCTCCCAGTCGCCGAGGACCGGGTTCCAGTAGTGGACGGCGAGGTCGCTCTCGGAGACTCCCTTCGGGAGGGCCGCGCGGTCGTAGGGCAGCTCCAAGGTGACGGGCTTGGCGAAGCGGGTCCCCTCGGGACCGTACTGCACGCCCGCGGACGCCGCGACGAGGCCCTTGCGCGACTCGACGGAGGCCCGGCGCCGGGTCTCGATGAGGTCGCTCGTCTTGGGCGTGGACACGGTCACGCCGACCGGGGAGGTGACCGCGCCCTCGGGGAAGACGACCGCGGTGCGGTCCTTGGAGCGCACGGCGTGGGCCTCGCGGCCGACGGACGAGAAGGCCGCGCGGGCCGACAAGGCCAGGGCGGGCATCGAGGACTTCACGCGGGTCGCGCGCGCGGAGCGGACCTCGGGGACCGCGGAGGAGAGGGAACTCGGCGCGGGCTGGACCGGGCCGCTCGTCTCCTTGCGGGGGGCGCGCCGCTCGAGGGTCGAGGACGCGACCTCCTCGTCGCGCCCCCCGGCGTGGCCGCCGCCCGCGGTTCCCTTCCCTTCGCGGGCGGCGCGCGGCGCGCGGGTCGAGGGTCCCTTCGGAGCGTGCGTCGACGGCGGAAGCCCCGTCGTGGACGGCTGGACGGCCTTGCCGGACACCGCCACGGTCCGGGCGAGCACCCGGCCGGCGAACTGCCCGCCGCCGGCGACGCTGACCGCGGAGCGCGGGGCGAACAGGTTGAACGCCGAGCGGGCGTTTCCGGCCACGCTCGCGTCCCCGGCGTCGGCGACGATCCACAGGCCGTCCGCCGCGCCCTCCGCGTTGAGCTCGGCGCCGCCTTCGACCGACAGCGGGCCGTGAAGGAAGACGTTGACCCGCCCCGCGACGGTCAGCCGCGACTGCCCGGCCAGGCTCAGGCCCGTGAAGTAATAGTCGCCTTCGGGAAGCTCCAGGCTGCCGCCGGTCAAGGCCAGCGCGCCGTCCTTGAGATACGCGGCGGGGATCGCCGCGTTGTCGTTGTCGGCCTGCGCCCAGGCCCGCGCCGCGTCCAGATCGTAGGCCGGCGCGGCGGCCGCGCCCCGGGTGATCGTCCCGGTGACCGAGCTTTGGCCGTTCACGGTCACGGTCAGGCCGACGACGTCGCCCGTGACCTTGGCCTTGCCCGACAAGTCGACCGAGTCGAGGCCCGTGAGCGCGGCGGTCAGGAAGGCTCCGGGAGAGACCGCGGCGGTGCGGCGGTCCTCGGCGTTGCCCGCGCGGTCCACCGCGCCGAAGCTCACCGTGTGGCGGCCTTCGCCGACGGAGAAGGGGCCGGCATAGGCCTGGTCGGCGCCGCCGTCCACGCTGTAGACGAGGCTCGCGACCCCGGAGGCGACGCCGCCGGAGACGGGGTCCTCGGCGGACAGGGAGATCTGAGAGCCGGACGCGGCCAGGTCCTCGCCGAACAACGTCGTCCCGCCCGAGACCGAGAGGGAGCTCATCGGCGGCGTGGCGTCCACCTGGAAGGCGACGACGCGGGACGGCTCCTCATTCGCCACGGAGTCCACGCTGCGGTAGGAGAGCGTGCGCGCGCCCTCGGCCGCGCCGAACGGGCCCGCGTACTTCGTCGAGGCGCCGCCGTCGAAGGCGAACTCGGTGTGATGCACGCCCGCGGCCACGCCGCCGGAGACCGGGTCCGAGGCGGTGAAGCCGATCTCGAGGCCGGCGCCGTAGATCGGGCCCGAGGGGGACGCGTACGGCGCGGCGGAGAAGGCGATCGCGGTGACGGGCGCCGTCCCGTCGCGGTACACCGTCTCGCGGCGGACGGACTCCTCGTTGCCCACGTTGTCGGTCGAGCGCATCGAGATCTCGTGGGCGCCGTCGGCGGCGGGGAGGACGAAGGACGAAGACGAGGCGGCGAGCGCGCCGCCGTCGACGGCGGCGAGCGTCGCGGCGACGCCGGAGGCCGCGCCGTTGACGACGGGGTCCGCGGCGGAGACGGCGAGCGCGGTGCCGGGTCCGACGACGACCTTCCCGGTCGAGAGCACGGCCTTCGGCGAGCCGACTTCGAGCGCGGACGCGGGGGGCGTCCCGTCGACCGCGGCCGACGAGGCGCGCAGGTCCTCGGCGTGGCCCAGGGCGTCGACGCTGCGGAAGCGGATCCAGTGGCCGCCGTCGGCCGTCAGGCGGATCGGCGCGGTGTACGCGGTGAAGGTCCCGTCGTCGACGGCCCACTGCGTGGAGGCGACGCCGACGCCGGCCCCGTCGCCGACGGCCGTCGCGTCGTCGACCGCCGCGAGCGACGCGGGGGTATCGGGCGAGATGAAAGGGGCCCCTCCGTAAAACGGGCTGCCGAAGGCGATCGTCGTGCGCGGCGGCAGGGCGTCCGTCGGGGGGGGCGGCGGGAGCGGAGCCGGCGCGGGGGGAAGCGGCAGGGAGTACACCTCGCCGCGGGTGTCGACGGAGTCGATGCCGCCGCTGACGAAGATGTGGGAGGGGCTCGCGGCCGACGCCAACAGGTACAGCGGGCGCGGCAGCGGGGTCTCGGCCGACCATGGCGCGAGGCCGCCGGCGGGCTCGACCGCGGCGGCGTTGACCGACGCCGTCGGCGCCGCGCCGGTCCAGCCGCCGAAGACCATCACCCGGCCGTTGGCCACCACGGCGCCGTGGTTGGAGACCGGCGACGGCAGCGGGGTCGTCGCGGCCCAGTCGTCGAGGGTGCCGTCGGCGTTGATCTTGGCGAAGTAGACCGAATTCTGGATGTCCGCGCCGCCGTTGACGGTGCCGCCGAGCACGTAGAGGGTGCCGTTGGAGACCGCGGCATGGGTGTAAACGGCCTCGGGCAGGGACTTCTGCGCGACCCAGGGGCCGAGGCTCCCGTCCTCGCGCGCCTCGGCCGAGTAGACCTTGTTGACCAAGGTCGAGCCGTTCCAGCCGCCGGTGATGTAGATGCGGCCGCTCCAGACGGCGGCGCTCGGGAAGAAGACGGGCTCGGGCAGGGCCGTCGTCGTCTGCCAGGCGCCGGCGGCGCCGTCGGAGCCGATCTTCGAACGGTACACGACGTTCGACACGACCATGCCGTCCGCGTCCGTGTAGTGGAAGCCGCCGAGGACGTACAGATGACCGTTGACCGTCGCGCCCGCGTGGTAGTACACCGCTTCCGGCAAAGGCGCGCCGGCGGTCCAGGCGCCCACCGCGCCCGCGTCCGAAGCCGAGGCGGAATAGACCTTCACCCCGTCGAGGATTCCTCCGTTGTAGCTGATCCCGCCGGTGTGGAACAGGCGATTGGAGGAATAGACGAGGGCGTGACCTTGAATGGAGTCCGGCAGCGCCGTCGTCGCGGTCCACTCCGCGGCGCGGCTATAAGAGGAAATGGCCCCGAGCCAGGAGGCGTTAAGAGCGAGCACGACGAGGGGGGCGAGGCGTCTGATGCCCTAAGGATAGCAGGCCCCTCGGGAAGGGCAAGACCGCTCCTGTCAGGAGTTGTCAGCGGCGGTCAGCCGACGATCTCGTAGCCTTCGGCGGTGGTCTGCAGGCGCCGTCCCTCGGCGCCGAGATCCTCGCGCAGGCGCTGGATGGTCTTCTCCATCGCGGGCACCGAGCTCTTGTCGCCCCAGACCGCCTGCAGCAGCTTCTCGCGCTTGACCGCGCCCTTGGCCTCCAGCAGCGCCTGGAGCACGGCGGCCTTCATCGGCGACAAGGTGGCCACCATCCGGTCCTTCACCCACACCGTGCGGAACTTGACGTCGAGGCGGACCTCGCCCTTGGCGATCTCCGCGGCGGTCACCGGATTGCGCGGATACTGGGTCAGCATGCGCCGCACGAGGGAGCGGATCTCCCCGAGCTCGAAAGGCTTTTTCAGGTAGGCGCGCACGCCCTGGGCCTTGATCGAATGCTCGAGCATGTCCGCCTTGTCTCCGTGCGCGGTCATGACGATGATCGGGATGTCCTTGAGCGAGGTGTTGGTCGTGACGAGCTTGAGCACCTCGACGCCGTTGAGCACGGGCAGCATCAGGTCGAGCAGCACCACGTCGGGCTGCACCGCGAGCATCTTGTCGTAGCCCTCCTTGCCGTTGAAGGCGTAGTGCAGCTCGTAGCCCTCGCGGTTGAATACGACCGAGAGCACCTGCTGGAGGTCCCCGTCGTCCTCGATGATGAGAAGCTTCGCCATGCGTCTACTTTAGAAAACATCGGAGCGCTTGACCAAATCCTATTATCCCTGTTACCCTTCGTGGGCGTCTTGAAGATATCCCGCCTCGTTCTTTTCCTATTATACGCCGTCTCCTCGCCTCTCACCGCGTGGGGGCAGGCGGGCGCGGGCGCTTTCCTGCGCCAGGACGCGAACGCGCGCGGCGCGGCGCTCGGCGGCGCGATGACGGCCGTCGTCGACGACGCGACCGCCCTGTCCTGGAACCCCGCGGGCCTGGCCCGCCTCGCCAAGCCCGAGGCCGGCGCCACGCACGTGACCTTGTTCGAGGACACGACCTTCGACTTCATCTCCGGCGGCCTGGCTACCGCGCGCTGGGGAGGCTTCGGGCTCGGCTACGTCCGTCAGTCCTCCGGCGGCTTCGAGGCGCGCTCCGGCCCCAACGACGCGCCGTCGAACTTCTCCATCACGCAGAGCGCGCTGGCCGGCGGCTGGGGCCGCGCGTTCGCTCTGCCCTGGCTCGCGGGCGCCTCCTGGCTGCGGCGCCCGAAGCCGCTCTCCCTCGGCGTGACGGTCAAGTCCGTCAGCGAGTCGGTCGGCTCGACCTCGGCTTCCGGGCGCGGCGCCGACGCCGGGATCATCTTCTCGCCCGACGACCGGGTCTCGGTCGGCCTCATGGTCTCGAACCTCGTCGCGCCCAAGCTCACCTTCGTGTCCTCGCCGGTGGCCTATCCGCGCGTGATCGACGTCTCGCCCGCCTACCTCTGGAAGCTGTCCTCGTCGATGCGCGCGCTGACCGCGCTCAAATTCTCGAAGGCGCAGAACGAGAGCCTCGCGGTGTCCGGGGGCGTCGAGCTCCAGTATCAGCGCCTGCTCGCTCTTCGCCTCGGCATGCGCGACCGGGCCCTGAGCACCGGCGTCGGCGTGCGCTTCGGCAACTCGAGCTTCGACTACGCCGCCTCGCTCGGCGACCTGGGCGTCGGCAGCCTGTTCACCTTCACCCAGCGCTTCGGCCAGACGCCGGAGGAGCTCGAGGAGACGATCCGCAGCGGCATCCGCAAGCTGTCCTACGTCGAGGGCGCGCGCCTGTCGAAGGCGTACCTCGCGAAGGCCGACGAGGAGCTGCGCCGCGACCGGATCCAGGAGGCGCTGCGCGACCTCGAGGCGGCGTCGCTGCTCGACCCGCGCAACGGCGAGATCCGCGCGAAGATCAACAACACGACCGCGAAGTGGGACGAGTCTCTCAAGCGCCAGATGATCGAGCGCGGCGCGGCGCTCGCGCGCGAGCAGGACCGCCAGGGCAACCTGCTCGCCAGCCGCCAGTACTGGCGCGGCGTGCTCGAGCTCGACCGCGACCACGCCGAGGCCGCGCGCGAGCTCGCGCGCATCGACCGGGACCTGTCCGTCGAGGAGCGCACGCGCCTGGAGGGCCTGCGCGAGGCGCAGTCGGCCGGCGAGATCGCCTTGGCCCTCGCCCAGGCCTCGACCTTCCTCACCCGCGGCCAGCTGCGCCAGGCGCTGCTCGAGGCGGAGAAGGCGCGCAAGCGCTTCCCGGGCAACGCGCAGGTCGCCGGCTTCATCGAGCAGGTCCGGCGCCAGGGCAAGGAGCTCGTCAAGACGAAGCTCGCCGAGGCCGACGCCCACGCCTCCGTGAAGGATTTCTCCGAGGCCCTGCGCAGCGTCGAGGCGGCGCTGCGAGAGGTTCCCGACGAGCCGGGCCTGGCGGAGCGCGCGGCGTCCCTTCGCGCCTCGGTGCAGAAGGACCTGACCCCCGCCAAGCGCAAGGAGTTCGAGCAGCTCTACTACCGCGCCGTCGAGCAGTACCTCAAGGGCGGCTACAAGGCCGCCGACGCGCTGACCGACGAGCTCCTCCAGATCGACCCGTCCTCCGACTCGGCGCGGACCTTGAAGGAGAAGATCCAGGCGGCGCTGCGGTACACCCGATGATCGCGAAGCTGATCCTGTCGTCGCTTCTGCTCTCCTCCGCGGCCCGCGCCGCGCTGCTGCCCGCCGGAGACTACCAAGGCGGAGGGCTCACCGTCGCCAACGGCGACACGCTCTCCGGCGTTTATACGAACGTCTCTTCATTCACCGTGCCGGCGGGCGTCACCGGTTTCGTCGCGGGGCTCGCCTCAGGTCCGAACCTCGTGGTCTATGCCTCGACCGTCTCGATCACGGGCGTCATCAACGGCGTGGGACGGGGCCAGCCCGGCGGCGGGGGCGGCGACTCTTCCAGTTCAGGGTCGAGCGGAACCGGCGGAGGCACCGGCGGAGGCGGTAGCGGCGCGGCGGCGGCCAAAGGAGGCGGCGGAGGAGGAGGCGGAGGCGCGGGCGGCGCAGGCGCGGGCGACAGCGGCGGCGGCGTCGGGGCCGCGGGCGGAGCCGGCTATGGCTCGACGGGAACGGTGACGAGCCCGATCTCCGCGGACGACGCCTTTCAAGGTTCCGGCGGAGGAGGGGGCGGCGGCGGAGCGGTCGTGGCCGGAGGGGCGGGGGCTTTTGGCGGCGCAGCGATCTACATCGAGGCCGCGTCGATGACCATCACGGGCTCGATCCTCGTCGACGGATCGACGGCCAACGTCGTGACCGTCACCGCGAGCCAGGTCCATCCCGGCGGCGGCGGCGGCGGCGGCGGCGGGACCATCCTTCTGCGAGCGACGGGGGGGCTCACGCTCGCGGACGGATCCCGGTTGTCGGCCAAGGGGCATGGCGGCGGAAACGTGACCTCTAGTTTCGTTTTTCCCAATAAAGCCCCTGGCGGCGGAGGCGGCGGCGGGCGCATCAAGCTCTTCTACTCCTCGTCTTCGTTCGGCGTCGTGACTCTGTCGACCGCAGCCGGCACGGCTGGCGGCGTCTTCGTCTCGGGCAGCGTCGATTCTTCCACTCCGCCGGCGGCGGGAGCCGTCGGCTCCGTGAGCTTCGGCGTCGTCGCTTCCTCCGCGTCCGCCTTCGCCGCCTCGACCGTCCACTCGACCTCGATCAGTTGGACCTGGAGCACCGCACCTTCGTTCGGCGACGGTCCCGCCGCTTCGCAGTCGTATCGGTTGTTCCCTTCGAGCGCCACGGCGCCCTATTCCACCCCTCAGACGACCGCATCGAGCCTGGCCTCGGGAACCACGGAAACGGGGCTGACGCCGAACACGACCTACATGCGCTTCGTGACCGCCTACACTGATTGGGGGGACTCGCTCCCCTCGAACGCGGTCTCCACGCATACCTTGGCGGCCGAGCCCTCGGCGCCCGCGTTCAGCGCCCTCGCGGCGACCTCTCTGACCTTCGGCTGGTCGGCCGGGGCGAATCCCTCGTACACGACCTACGAGCTCGACGCCTCGACCTCGTCGGCTTTCGCGGCGCCGGTCTCGACGACCTTCGCCGCGGCGGTATCCTCATCGCCCGCCGGACTGTCCCCCAACACGACCTATTACTTCCGCGTGCGGGCCGTGAACCTCGACGGCGTCCCTACGGCCTACCTCGCGACACAGTCGACGGCGACGCTCGCCGCCGTTCCCGCGTCGCCGGCCGCGGGGCCGATCCACATCACGAGCGGCGTCTTCACGTGGTCAGCCGGGTCCAACCCCACGGACACGCTGTACACGGCCCAGGTGTCCTCGGACAACTTCTTCTCGCTGACCGACTCCTCGACCACGCTCGCGCTGTCGGCCACCTTCTTCACTTTGACCCCGGGCACGCAGTACTTCCTGCGCGTGCGCGCCGTCAACCGCAGCGGCACGCCGAGCGCCTTCTCGACGGTGATCTCGACGACCGCGGGCAACCTCTCGGACACGACGGCGCCCGCGGCCCCGGGCGCGCCGATATCGGACCGCGCGTTCTCGTACGACGGGAACGCCGTCTTCGCCTGGGCCGAGGCGACGAGCCCGGTCGGCATCCTCGACTACAACCTGATCGTCGGCTCGCTGCCGGGCGCCAGCGACTTGTTCGCCGGGAACGTGTCCGTCGCGTCCTACTCCGCGACGGGCATGCTCACCGGCCGCAGCTACTACGCCCAGGTGCGGGCGCGCTCCAACGCCGGCGTCTACAGCCTCTTCTCGCCGGTCAGCGCGGCGGTGCCCGTGTTCATCCCCGCGCAGAACGTGCCGATCTCCAAGCCCTTCACCTGGCCGAGCCCCTTCAGCCCCGCTCGCGGCGACGCGCAGATCGGCTTCTACCTCGAGGAGGCGGCCGACGTCACGCTCAAGATCTTCACGCTCCAGGGGCGCCTGGTACGCAGCGACGCGCGCGCGTTCGCCGGCGGCAACCAGATCATGACCTGGAACGGGAACAACGACTCCGGCATGCGCGTGTCCCCGGGCGGCTACGTCGCGGTGATCGAGAAGCGCTACGGCTCGCGCGTCAGCACCCAGAAGCTCAAGATCGCGGTGCTCTACTGATGAAGATGAACCCGCTCCGCTCGCTCTCCGCCAAGCTCTCCCTGCTGACCTGCCTGCTCGTGCTCTCGGTCATCGCCCTGATGGCGCGCCAGATCGTCAGCGGCATCGAGGAAGGGCTGATCGGCGAGATGAAGGTCCGCGCGGAGTTCTTCGCGCGCTCCTCGCGCGAGGCGATCTTCCCGAAGCTCGACCCGTTCTCCCTGCATTTCCACGTCGAGGAGATGGTCAAGGAGAAGGCGGTCACCTACGCCGGCGTCGTCGACAAGGACGGGGCGGTGCTCTCGCACAGCGACCCGACGCGCATCGGAGACCGCCTCGCGGACCCGTTCTCGGTGAAGGCGCTGGCCTCGGACCGCGTCGAGCTCCAGCGGCATCGGGAGGACGGGGGAGGCGTCGTCTACGACCTCAGCGCGCCGATCGTGGTCGGGCCGCGGCGCGTGGGGACGGCCCGCATCGGCTTCAACGAGCGCTCGCTCGAGGAGGCGCTGCGGGCGCCGAAGCGGAAGATCATCGCGATCGCCGCCGTCGCGACCCTCGTGTCGGCGCTCGGCACGATCCTGATCGTGGGCTGGATCACCCGCGCCCTGCCGAAGCTCGCCGCCGCCGCGCGCGAGGCCGGCCGCGGCAACTTCAGCGTCCAGGTCGAGGTGAAGTCCCGGGACGAGATCGGCACGCTCGCGCGCGCGTTCAACGAGATGACCGTGGCCAACTCCCTGCTGTTCCGCGGCCTCCAGGAGGAGAAGGAGAAGCTCGCGAACATCTTCAACGACACGCGCGAGGGGCTGGTCCTCACCGACCCGGACGGCCGCGTCCTCCTGATGAACCCCGCCGCCCGCGCTTTGCTCGGCCGCCAGGACCGCCCGGCGGCCACCATGGCCGAGGCCGTGACGCCGGATTACACGGCCAAGCCCCCGCTCCCGGCCGTCCTCGCGGGGAGGTCGCGCATCACGCCGTTCGAGCTCCGCCGCGAGGCGCCGCAGCTGCTGATCCTCTCCGGCGTGGCCGACCGGCTCGGCGACCACAACGTCCACGCCGGCTTCCTGATGATCTTCCACGACGCGACGCTCGAGAAGCGGGGGGAGTCCCTCGCCCGCAACTTCCTGTCCATCGTCTCGCACAAGCTGCGCACGCCGCTGGCCATCGCGCTCGGCAACCTGGAGCTGCTGCGCGGCGACGAGAAGAACTTCAGCCCTGACCAGCGCAAGATGCTCTCCAAGATCCAGGGCGAAGACGAGAAGCTCGCCCGCCTCGTCGAGAAGCTGATCACCTTCACCGCCGTGCAGAGCCCCGAGAACATCGTCCTCGACCGCGCGGAGACCGCGCCGGCGGACGTCGTGGACGCCGCCTTGCGCGGGCTCGAGTTCGGGGCGGGCGTCACGGTAGCCTGGGACGCGAAGACCGCGGCGTCGCTGCCGAAGGCGAAGGTCGACGCGTTCCTCGTCAAGGAGGCCGTCGCCAACCTCGTCGAGAACGCGGTGAAGTTCAACCCCGCGCCGAAGAAGGGCGTCGAGGTGGCCGTCGCGCGGACGGACGGCTTCCTCCGGTTCGCCGTCAAGGACGACGGCCCCGGCATCCCCGGGGAGGAGCAGCCCAAGCTCTTCCGCAAGTTCTACCAGATCGACGCGGACTTCACCGGCCAGATCCCCGGCTTCGGCCTCGGCCTGGCCTTCGTCAAGAGCGTCGCCGAGGCCCACGGCGGCTCGGCCGGCCTGCGCTCCGAGCCCGGCAAAGGCAGCGAGTTCTTCTTCACCGTCGCGATCTGATTGGTGCCTGGCATTCCACTTTTTCACTATTGCTCCGGGCGTAGCGGCTTATCGTCGCTGGTGACGAATTCAACCAGCGCCCGATGGCAACGAGTGGGTGTCCGCTTTTGATGGCCTCCCGGGTAAGAAGTCTTTTCGCGGCGACTACCGGCCTGCAGTAGGTATTGGAACGAAGTTCCGGGACCGGGATACCCATTCTATTGGCGATTCCCAGCCCAAGTTCGTCGATGCTCGGCATGTCGATCTGGGCAGGCCGGACCAGGTCTGGCGGGGTTGTTTCGACCCGGGCCCAGGGATCGAATTCATCGATGCCTCCGGCGGCATCCGCGGGCATCGGGTTACCTTCCAAGCTCGACCACGGCCAATCTTCGGGCTTCTTCACGAGCCCCGCTTTGACCGGATTCATATGGATGTAGCGGATCAGGCCGGCCAAGTATTTCTCGTCGCTGCATAGAAACTCATCATGGCGAGACCAGAACAAATGGCCCTTCCGATCGTGACGCAGATTGAAGGCCTTCGCGTGGCGGGTCAGTAGGCGGTGCATGATCGACGAGAGGGTGATGTTCCCGACTTGTATCGCGAGGTGAAAGTGGTTGCCCATGAGGCAATAGGCGAGGAGGCTGGCCCCGGATTCTTGGACCAGACGGCGCAGGTCATCCAGGAAATTCACGCGGTCCGCATCATCGAGGAAGATGTCCTGACCCTCCACCCCGTGAGCTATCGCGTGGAAGACCGCCCCTGAAAAGTGAACGCGTGGTCGTCGTCCCATACCTATCATACGAATGAGCCCCGGAAAAAGTTGCATGACGAAAAGTGAAAAAGTGGAATGCCAGGCACCAGCCATATCGGCGGTTTGCTAGAATCAGCGCCTTCTTCAGGAGGCTTTCCCATGTCCGCGACCCCCCAGACCCGCAATCGCACCGCACGCGCCGCCGTGATGGCCGCGGCGCTGACCGTCGCCGCGACGCCGCAGCTGCGCGGCGACGAGGGCATGTGGACGTTCGACAACCTCCCGATCAAGCTCCTCAGGGACCGCTACGGCTTCACGCCGAAGCAGGAGTGGATCGACCACCTGCGCCTGGCCTCGGTGCGCTTCAACGACGGCGGCTCGGGGGCGTTCGTGTCGAAGAACGGCCTCGTGCTGACGAACCATCACGTGGCGCTCGGCCAGCTGCAGAAGATGTCCACGCCGAAGAAGGACTACGTGAAGGAGGGCTTCTTCGCGAAGGGCCTCAAGGGCGAGATCGCCTGCCCCGACCTCGAGGTCAACGTCCTCGTCTCGATGGAGGACGTCACGGCCCGCGTCCGCGGGGCGGTGGACCCGAAGGCCTCCGACAAGGACCAGAACGAGCAGCGCAAGGGGGAGATCTCTCGCATCACGAAGGCCTCGACCGACGAGACGGGGCTGCGCTCCGACGTCGTCGAGCTGTACCAGGGCGGGGAGTACTGGCTGTACCGCTACAAGAAGTACACCGACATGCGCCTCGTCATGGCTCCCGAGCTGCAGGCCGCGTTCTACGGCGGCGACTCCGACAACTTCACCTACCCGCGCTTCGCGCTCGACTTCGCGTTCTTCCGCGTCTACGAGAACGGCAAGCCCGTGAAGATCGAGCACTACTTGAAGTGGTCCAAGGACGGCGCCGCCGACGGCGAGCTCGTCTTCGTGACCGGCCATCCGGGCCGCACCGACCGCCTCGACACCGTCGCCCAGCTCGAGTACGCGCGGGACCTCGGCCTGCCGCTGTACCTGAAGGCCGCCGCCGAGAAGCGCGCGGACTACTACGCCTACGCCAAGCTCGGCGCCGAGCAGCAGCGCCGCTCCAAGGACCGCATCTTCGGCATCGAGAACGCGATCAAGGCCGTGACCGGCGAGTACGAGGGCCTGCTCGATCCGAAGCTCCTGGGCTCGCTGAGGGCCGCCGAGGACGGGCTGCGCAAGTCCGTCGCCGAGTCCAAGGACGAGTCGACCGCGGGCGCGAAGGGCTCGTGGGACAAGATCGCCGCGGCGACCAAGAAGGCCGGCGACCGCCGCATCCAGACGACGTACCGCCGCTTCGACGCGACGAAGGTCGCGGGCCTGGCCAACACCGTCGTCCGGTACGTCGCCGAGGTCGCCAAGCCCAACGACAAGCGCTACGAGGAGTTCCGCGACTCGGCTCTCGAGTCCCTGAAGTTCCGCCTGTTCTCCCCGGCGCCGATGTATCCCGACATGGAGGAGTTCTTCCTCCGCCGCGCCCTCGAGGACGCGGTCCGCGAGCTCGGCGAGAACGACGACTTCGTGCGCGCCGCCATCGGCGGCGGGGAGCCGGCGAAGGTCGCCAAGGACCTGATCGCGGGCACGAGGCTGTTCGACGTCGCCGCGCGCAGGAAGCTGATCGAGGGCGGCGAGAAGGCCGTCGCGGACTCGGACGACGCGCTGATCGTCTGGGCGCGCAAGCTCGACCCTGTGTACCGCGCGCAGCGCAAGTGGTACGAGGACGAGATCGAGAGCGTGACCGTGGCCGAGGGAAACCGCATCGCCAAGGCGCGCTTCGCCGTGTACGGCAAGTCCACCTATCCCGACGCGACCTTCACGCTCCGGATGTCCTACGGCAAGGTGGCGGGCTACGAGCAGGGGACGACTCTGGTGGCGCCGTTCACGACCTTTTACGGGCTCTATGACCGCGCGATCGGCCACTCCGAGAAGCCCCCGTTCGACCTCGCGCCGCGCGTCAAGGCCGCCAAGGCCAAGCTCAAGCTCGGCACGAAGGTCAACTTCGTGACCACCAACGACATCATCGGCGGCAATTCCGGCTCGCCGATCGTCAACGCGAAAGGCGAGTACGTCGGGCTCGTGTTCGACGGCAACATCCACTCGCTCGTCGGGCGCTACGCCTACGACGACGCGCGCAACCGCACGGTCGCGGTTCACTCCTCGGGCATCCTCGAGGCGCTGCGCGCCGTCTACGGGATGGGGGCGCTCGCCGACGAGGTCGCCGGCAGGAAGTAGCCGTCAGCGGTAGACGGGGACCAGGAAGGTCGTCGCCCAGCCCGATGCGTCGTCGGCGAGGCGCAGCTCCCAGTAACGGGCGGGGTCGCGGGACAGCTCGGTCGACGGCGCGTCCGCGGGGAGGCTCGCGGTCAGGCGCAGGGTCTTCCGCCCGTCCGCGGCGCGCTCGAGCCGGGCCGCGAGGTCGATGCGGTCGTGTTCCCGGCGGGAGTAGGAGACCTCGTCGCCGCTCCCGGTCTTGACCTCCTTGATGAATTGGAGGTGGGCGTAAGGGGCGCTCACGCGCTCGGCCACCGCGACGGACCCGGTCCAGTCGGTCCCGGCGCGCAAAGGCCCGCCGCCGTCCCAGCGCAGGACGGATTCCCCGAACAGGAGCCCCTGCCGCAAGGTGCCCGACGAGAGCCAGGCGCAGAGCGCGGAGAGGCCCACGAGGCACAGCGCGACGATCCGGACGAGCGGGTCGGCGCCGCGCGAGAGCAGCAGGGCGGCGACGCCGAGCGTCCCGGATACGGCGATCCAGAGCACGGCCTCGGCGGCCGCGGCCACGGCTCGGTCGCGGATCGCTCCCGGGGTCCAATCATAGTCGAGCCGCCACGCGTCGGGGGAGCCCGCGGCGAAGGCTTGGACCCGGGCGCGGGCGCGGGCTAGGCTCTGGAAGGCCGCGAACAGCAGGACTCCGCCCGCGATCGCCCCGGCCCAGGCGCCGGCGCTCCAGCAGGCCATGGTGCCCGCGGTCCACTCGCCCTCCGGAGGGTGCACCTGGAACATGATCAGGCCGACCGCGAACAGGACGACGCCCGACGTCAGTTGGAAGGCCGGCGTGTCGACCTTGGTGCGGCTCAAGCCTTCGAAGACCGGCCGCGCCTCGTAGCTCGGACGGTAGCGCCGGGGGCTCATGCGGGGACTTTTTCGGAGAGGCGGCGCCTGAGGTCGGTGATCAGCAGGCTGGGGAAGGTCTTGTCCTCGAGCTGCGACCAGATCCAGGTGGCGTGGTGGGAGGACGGCTCGACGTAGCGCCGGTGCATCGGGCGCACGAACTCCTCGTACAGGCGCAGGGTCTCGTCGAGCTCCACGCGCCTCTCGTTGCAGTCCCGGCGCACGCGGCGCATCAGGCGGATGTCGTCGGGCGTCTCGATGAACACGGAGACGGTCATCCGGTCGCGCAGGGATCTCTCCGTGAGCACGAGTATGCCGTCGATGATGATCAGCGGGCGCGGCTCGACGCGCCGCTTCTCCTTCAGGCGGCTGTGCGTCGCGTAGTCGTAGATCGGGGCGTCGATCGCGCGGCCCGCGTTGAGCTGGTCGAGCTGGCGGCACATCAGGGCCGTGTCGAGCGAGCGCGGGTGGTCGAAGTTGAGCTTCAGCGCCTCCGCCTCGTCGAGGTCCCCGTTGTGGCGGTAGTACCAGTCGTGGCAGATGACCGTGGTCTGTTCCGGGAAGGCGTCGACGACCGCTTTCGCGAGCCAGGACTTCCCGGAGCCGCTGCCGCCGGCGACGCCGAGGACGACGCGCGGCCGGGTTTCGGAGTTTTGCGCCACGCGGAGATTATAGCGAGTCTTGAGCGCCGGGATTTGCGCTAGAATCGTCGTATGAACGCGCGCGCCGGCACCGAGATATTCCGGGTGAAGGGCCAGAAGATGCTCGTCCATTATCACCGGCCCGAGGGGCCGGAGACGAGGCGCTTCCCCACGGTCTTGTTCCTCCACGGCTTCCCGGGCTCGGAGAAGAGCGTCGACATCCAGCGCGCCCTGATGGCGCAGGGCATCGCGTCGGTCGCGCCCTCCTTCCTCGGCGCCTGGGGCTCGGGGGGAAAGTACCGCTTCACGACCTTGCCCGCGCAGGCGGCCGCCGCCTTGTCGGCCGCGCGCAGGCTTGCGTTCGTGGACCCGCGCCGCGTGGCCCTGTTCGGCTTCAGCATGGGCGGCTGGACGGCGCTCAACGCCGCCGCGCGCGACCCGAAGCTGCGCGCCGTCGTGGCGGTCGCTCCCGCCGGCGGCGCCGAGATGGTCGGCCCGGGCACGATCGACTTCATCAAGCGCCTCTCCCGGCCTCTGAACACGCTCGCGCCGAAGGCGCTGGCCGCCGACTTCCGGAAAGCCGTGACCGCCTTCGACCCGGGCCGCGCGGCGAGCCGCATCAAGGCCCCGCTGCTGCTCGTGCACGGGGACGCGGACCAGACGATCCCGGTGATCGTCTCCCGGCGCATCGCGAAGTGCGCCGGCCCGAACGCCCGGCTCGTCGTCGAGCGCGGCGCGGCCCACGACTTCCTCGACCGCCGGGAGCGCCTGACGCGCCTGTGCGCCGGCTTCCTGAAGAAGAGCCTCCTGACGGCCGTCGTCGCGGCCGCGGTCCTGGGCCCCCGTCCGGCGCGCGCGCAGGCCTTCGGCGACGCCGCCTTCGCCTCGCTGCTTCAGGCGGGCCTGGCGGAGGCCGGCCGCATGGCGAAGTCCTCGCGTCCCGCCGCGGCGCCAGACGCCAAGACGCCGGAGCAGGTCCGCGCGGGCGTCTTCGCCCGCCTGAACGGCCGCGTGCCGGCCGCGGCGGTGGACGCCTTCTTCGCCGATCCGCGCCTCGCGGTGATCCCCGGCATCCCCGACCGCTTCGGCAAGCCGGGCGAGGCCCTGCCGTACGACGAGTACCGCAGGATATTCATCAACCCGCAGAGCCTCGCCGCGGGCGCGCGCTTCCTCGCGGACAACAGGGGAACCTTGACCGCGACCGAGGGGCGCTTCGGCGTGGACGCTTATCTGCTCGCCGCGCACGCCGGCGTGGAGACGCGCTTCGGCGCCTACACCGGCAAGATGCCGGTCGGCTCGGCGCTGTGGACGATCGCCTTGAAGGTCCCCAGGCGCTCGGACTGGGCGGTGCGCGAGCTCGCCGAGCTTCTCGTCTTCGCCGCCGCCGAGGGCGCGGACGCGCACGCGTGGCTCGGCTCGTACGCCGGCGCCTTCGGCCTCGTGCAGTTCATGCCCTCGAGCGCGAACGTCTACGCGGTCGACGCCGACGGCGACGGGCGGCGCGGCCTGTTCGGCTGGGCGGACGCGCTGGGCAGCGCCGCGAACTACCTCGCCCGCCACGGCTATCGCGCCGGCGAGCCGTTCACGCCGGAGTCCGCGGTCGGGCGCGCGGTGTACGCCTACAACCACTCCGAGAACTACGTTCGCGTGGTGCTCGAGCTGCGCGCCGAGCTCAAGGCCCTTCCCTAACGGGACAGCGAGCGCAGCGACTTCAGGAACCGCACGAAGTCGTCGCGGTAGTCGAGGTAGGTCGCCCGGGACGAGACCAGCCGCACGAGGTAGTACGCCTCGCCGACCGGGATCACCGCGACGTAATGGTGCAGCTCCTCCTCGAAGGACGGCCCGTCGTCCGACGGGACGCGGCGCGTCTCCACGATCTCGAAGGTGCGGGCCAGGCCGAGGCCGACGCGGACGGGACGCACCGGCGTGATCGAGCGGCCGGTCTCCTTGTTCTCGCGGCGCATCAGGTCCACCGCCTGCTTGATCGGCAGGAAGCCGGGGGTGTCCTTGTCGTAGAAGCGCACGGACAGAACGGTGCGGACCGCGCCCGACTGCGAGTCGCCGCCGAGCAGCCGGAAGACGGAGCCGGTCGCGGTCTCCTCCTCCATCGGCCACCAGCCGTTGACCGGGATCTCTCCGGAGAACAGGCGCGACGCGGGGACGAAGGGCGTCCAGGCGGCTTTCGGCGCCTCGGGCTTGGCGGCGCCGGGGATCGCGGCCTCGCGCGCGGCCTTGTCGGCGTCGGCGAGCCAATCTCCGGCCGACGCGCCGGAGGACAGGAGCAGGAGGGCGGCGGCGAGGACGCTATTCATGGTTCGAGCCTCGGGACTTGCGCTCGCGGAACGCGCGCTCGGCGCGCGAGACCTCGGCGAGCAGGGCGGACGAGCGCCGCAGCCCGGCTTCGTCGGCGCCGAAGCGTCCGTCGCAGGCGGGCGGCGAGGCGAGCAGCGCGCTTCGCGCGGCGGCTTCCTCGTTCGCGGCCTTCTCCGCCGAGGCGCGCGCGGCGTCGGCGGTGATCAGGCCGGTCTCGGCGAGCGCCTCGACCGCGCGCACGCGCGCGGCGAGGTTGCGGGCGGCCTCGGCCAGGTGGTCGGCGAGCAAGGAGCGGGTGCACGACTCGCGCGCCTGCCGTTCGTAGCGGGACTGCGACTCGGGCCCGCCGCGGCGCGGGTCCAGGACGTTGCCCCGGGAGGAGGACCACGAGGCGACGAGCAGGTCGGCCGACTCGTCTCCGCGCTCGATCCACTCGCGCAGCTCCATCCTCCGGTCGGGATCGAGGAAGGCGTCGCTGCCGTAGTCCTCGGCGACGCGCGCGGAGAACAGCAGGCGGGCGGCGCGCGCCCAGACGCGGGCCGCGTAGGTCGAGGACGCGAAGCCCTCGCGCTCGAGGCCGAGCAGCAGAAGCCGCTCGAGCAGCTCTCCGGCCTGCTCCTGGGGGGAGTAGGTCCCGTGGCGGCTGCGGTCGCCGTAGACGCGGACCACGCCCCAGGGGCCGTTCTCCTGCGCGGTCGGGGCCGCGTTCTTCTTGAGCGCGTCGAGCGCGGGCGGCGCCACGCCGAGCTCCGCCCAGGCGCGCGGGTCCTCGGGGAGCGCGATCAAGGTCTTGGAGAACATGCCCTTCTTGCGCTCGACGAGCAGCGGCCCCGCGCTGAGGGCGATGGTCACCCCGCGGTGGGCGGGATCGGGCACGGCGAAGCCCGCGCGGCGGTCGGAGCCGGCGCGCGCGCCGTCGAAGACGATCAGCGGCGCGCCGCGCACGACCGTGCGGCGCAGGATCGCGCGGCAGAACTCCGGCGACTTCTCCGCGAGCATCTTCAAGAGGGCTTGTCCCTCGCGGCCGTAGGGTCCGTTGGCGACGAACGCGTCGTACTCGGCCTGCGTCGCGTCCTGGCTGACCTTGGGGGTCTCGACGGGAGCGGCGGCGACGGGAGGCGCCGCGGCGGCGGACGCCGCGGCGGCGGGCGCAGCCGCGGGCTTCGCCGCGTCCGCGGCCGAGGGCGGCATCCACGGCTGCAGGGTGCCGAGTCCGCCCGGGGTCGCCGGCTGGGCGGGCGGGGCGGAGCCGAACAGTGCGTTCGTCGGCGGCGCGCTCGCGGGCGGCGGGGGCGCCGGGACGGGGGCGCGCGAAGGCGGCGGCGCGGGGGGCGCCGAGGTGACGGGGATGTTCCTCGGCGTCAGCTCGGGCGGAGGCGCCGTGAAGACCGCGGAGGGAAGGGGCTGAGGAGCCGGCGCGGGGGCCGGCGCGGGGGCCAGCGCGGGAGCCAGAGCGGGCGCGGCGGCGATCGCTGGAGCCGGCGTCGGCGCCGGGCGCGGACCGTCGACGGGCGCCATGGCGCCCAGAACGGCGGCTATCGCCGGGGCGATGGCGGGCGGCGCTGGGCGCGGCGGGCTTCGCGCGCGGCGCGAAGGGGGAAGGCCGGCGCAGGGATGGGGGCTCGAGGAAAGGGGTCAGCACGGAACGCGGGATGAACTGGCGCGGCGCCTCGGGCGCCGGCGCTGCCTCCGGGGCCGGCGCCGGCAGGGGGACCGGCGCGTAGGTCTCGGCGGGCGGCGGCGCCGTGACGGAGATCGGCGCCGCGGTCAAGGTCCGGGACGGGGCCGTCGCGGGGTCCGGGTCGCGCATCAGCAGCGCGGAGCCGCGGTCGAATCGCGGCGGGATCTTGTCGAGCTCCTCGGTGAGCTCCCGCACGGTGAAATAGGAGCGGAAGTCCTTGCGCGTGCCGACGCCGAAGACGGCCCAATGCTTGCGCAGGATCTTGCGCACGGTCTCGCGCTCGTCCGCGGTGAGCTTCTTCTCGCCCTCCGAGCGGTTCAGGATGAGGTTCAGCTCGAGGAGGGCCTTCAGGCGGCGGGCGCCGGCCAGGCGCGCGAGCAGGTAGGACATCTCGTCGTGGCGCACCGCGTTGTCGGCGATGTTGTCCCAGATCTTGCCGTCGTCGCGGATCACGTAGCCAGTCTCGGTCAGGAGCTCGCGCGACAGGTCGTCGAGCGGCGTCGCCTTGACGTCGTACGCCGCCGTCGTGGGGGACTGGGCGGACGCGGGGCTCCCGAGGAAGGCGACCAGGAGGGCGAGAAGAGGGGCGTGCATGCTCTAAGGAGAGTGTGGCAAGGGGCGATTATACTTTTATTGCCGAGAAGAGCCCTTAAAAGGCAGAATCCGCGAGTGGATCCCGCGCGCCTGGTGTTCCCCGGCTTCACCGTCGGAAAGCAAGACCCGCGCGAAGCCGAGGCTCTGGTCCGGCTCGGCGTCGGCGGCTTCTGCCTCTATCGCGGCACGCCGCGGACCGTTTCAGCCCTGACGCGACGCCTGCGCCGCGCGGCCAAGCGGCCGCTGCTGATCTGCGCGGACTACGAGGAAGGCGCCTGGGTCCACGTTCCCGGCTCCACGCCCCTGCCGACCAACCTGGGGGTCGGCGCGTCGGGCTCGGAGGCGGTCGCGCGGGAGAAAGGACGGATCACGGGCCGCGAGGCGCGGGCGCTCGGGGTGGACTGGGTCCTCGCGCCGGTCCTCGATCTCCTGAGCGAGCCGAGGAACCCGATCGTCAACCTCCGCTCCTTCTCCCGCGACCCGCGGGAGGCCGCGCGGCTGGCGCGCGCCTACCTCTCCGGCCTGCGCGACGCCGGCGCGCTCGGCTGCCTCAAGCACTTCCCCGGCCACGGCTCCACGACGGAGGACTCCCACCTGGACCTGCCGACGGTCGCCGCGCCCCGCGCGCTATTGAATCGTCGCGAGATGGCTCCTTTCCGGGCTCTCACGAGCGACGCGGACGCGGTCATGCTCGGACATCTCGTCGTTCCGGCGCTCGACCCGGCGAGGCTCCCGTTCACCTTGTCCGCGGCGGGGCCGAGGCTCCTCCGCGGCTGGGGCTTCCGCGGCCTGATCGCCACCGACGCGCTCGACATGGGCGCCATCGCCAAGCACTGGGGCGAGCGCGAGGCCGCTTTGCTGGCGCTGCGCGCCGGCGCCGACGTCCTGCTCGTGCCGAAGGACGCGGCCGCTTTGGTCGCCGAGCTGCGCGTCGAGGCCGGGCGCGACGCGGCCTTCCGCCGGCGCTGCGCGGAGGCGGAGCGCCGCCTCGACGCGGCCTTGCGCCGGGTTCGCTCCCCGCGGCCGTCCCCGTCGTCGGTGGGCGGCGCCGCGCACCGCCGCGAGGCGGCCCCGCTGTTTTCCGCCTGCGCCGCCTGGACGCGGCCGCCCTTCGGGCCCGCGCCGAAGCGCGTCGCCTACTTCGAGCCTCAGGCCGGGAAGCGCGACCCGCTCTCGGGCTCCGGCTTCGTCGCCGCCCTGAGGCGCTTCGGCGTCCGCGTCCGCGTCGCCCGGAACGGGAAGGCGCGCAAGGACGAGGCCCTGGTCGCCGGGATCTTCGTCGGCCCTCGCGCGTACTCCGGCCGCATCCGCCTCGACGACGCCTCGCGCGGCCGCCTCGTCGCGGCGCTGCGCTCCGCGCCCGGCGCGACGGCGATCAGCTTCGGCAGCCCGTTCGTCCTGTCCGGCCTCCCCGCGAGGACGGCCGGGCTCTGCGTGTACTCTCGCGCCGAAGCGGCCCAGGCCGCGGCGGCGGGTCATTTTCTAGGAGAAACAGATGAATGAAGCCAATTCGTGGTTCACGGGCGGCTCCGCGCTGACCGCGGCGGACTTCACCGTGCTGCTCGGGACGCTCACCTTGATGTTCCTCGTCGGCTGGTGGGGCGGGCGCGGCTCCAAGAACACGAACGACTTCTTCCTCGGCGGCCGGCGCATACCGTGGTGGGCCGCGATGCTCTCCTTCGTCGCCACCGAGATCAGCGCGATGACCATCATCGGCGTGCCGGCGACGACGTTCCGCGAGGACTGGGGCTACATGCAGTTCTTCATCGGCTCCGCCGGCGCGCGCATCCTGATCGCGTTCCTCTTCATCCCCGCCTTCTATAAGTACAACAGCACGACCATCTACGAATACCTGCGCCAGCGGTTCGGTCCGAGCAGCCAGTACACGGCCACCGGCTTCTTCTTCGTCACGCGGCTCCTCGCCTCGGGCGTGCGCCTGATGGCCGCGAGCGTCGCGGTCAGCGTGCTCCTCGGCTGGCACATCGCGCCGACGATCGCGCTGTTCACCGTCGTCAGCGTGGCGTACATCGCCTACGGCGGCATCGAGTCGGTGGTGTGGACCAACGTCCTCCAGGCGCTGACCTTCCTCGGCGTCGGGGCGGTGACCATCGCCTTCCTGATCCACCGCATCGAGGGCGGCCTCCCGGCGGCCCTTCAGCTCGCGTCCGAGGCCGGCAAGATCCGGATCCTCAACTGGGGTCCCAACGTGATGGAGCCGGGCTTCCTCGCCAAGTTCTTCGGCAACCCGAACATCGTCTGGATCGCGATCCTCAACGGCTTCGTCGGCTCGACCGCCGCCTTCGGCACGGACCACGAGATGACGCAGAAGCTGCTCACCGTCGAGACGCGGCGCGACAGCCAGAAGACGATCCTGCTCTCGATCGCCGGGTCCCTGCTGACCTTGGTCGTCTTCGTCGCGGTGGGGACCTTGCTGTTCGTCTTCTACAAGCAGAACCCCGGCCTGGCGCTCCCGGAGAAGCTCGACAAGATCTACCCGCACTTCGCGGCCACGGTGATGCCGCGGTTCCTGCGCGGCGCGGTGCTGACGGCGATCGTGATGGCCTCGATCGACTCCCCGCTCGCGTCGCTGACGGCGGTGTTCGTCAACGACCTGTACAAGCCGCTGGTCGCGACGGCCGAGTCGCAGGCGCACTACCTGAAGGTCTCCCGCGTCTGCGTGGCCCTGTTCGCCCTCGCGCTGGCGGGCATCGCCTACTTCTTCAGCTTCTTCGACAAGATGCTGTGGCTGGCCTTCAAGATCGGCGGCGTGACCTACGGCTCGCTGCTCGGCGTGTTCCTGCTCGGCATGGCCACCAAGCGCAAGGGCGACAAGGCCGTCGTCGTCGCGATGGGCTCCATGGCGGTCGTCAACGCGGTCCTGCTCGTCCTGTCCGAGAAGGCCATCATCCCGCTCGGCTGGAGCTGGCTCGTCATCATCGGCACGGTCGGCACCTTCGGCCTCGGCTGGGTCCTCGCCCCCGCCCTCGACGGCGAAGGCCGCTAGGAGGTGGTGTCAGGCATTCCGCTTTTTTCACTTTTCTCCGAAAAGTGAAAAAAGCGGAATGCCTGACACCTAATACAGGAGCACGGAGCGGCGGGAGGGCTCGAAGTCGCGGGGGCCCTTGTCGAAGAGGGCGATGAAGGCCTCGTCGCCGGCGCCCGTCTCCCAGAGGAGGCGGAACTCGTCGACGCCGACCATGCGCTTGGCCTCGTCCCAGCGCCACTCGAACTCCTTGGGGTTGAACTCGCGCAGGGCGAGGGCGAGGTGGCGGAACACCGCGAGGGAGCGCATCGCGTCGCGGTCGGTGACGGTGATCTTCACGCCGCGGCAGGCCTGGCCGGCGAAGACGCTCTTGGCCGGCGTGTAGTCCTGGACGGAGAACTCGACGCCTTCGACGGTCCCCTGCAGGCGGGAGACGATCTCCTCCGCCTTCATCCACGGGGCGCCGATCCAGCGGAACGGCGCGGGCGTCCCGCGGCCGACCGCGATGTTGGAGGCCTCGAAGATGCCGATGCCCGGGTAGAGGGCGGACGCCTCCGCGCCGGGCATGTTCGGCGCGGCGAGGCCGGTCTGGTCGTGCCAGAGGGCGCGCTCCCAGCCTTGCATCTTGACGACGCTCAGGCGCCGGTGGCCGACGGAGCGGTTATGCCACAGCGCCATCTCGCCCGCCGTGAGCCCGTGGCGGACGGGGACCTGGAAGAAGGCGGTCGGAGTCAGGAAGCGCAGGCTCGGATCGGCGAGGAGAGGACCTTCGACGATGTCGCCTCGGATCGGGTTGGGACGGTCGAGCACCATGAAGTCCACGCCCGCCGCCTTCGCCGCCTCCAGCGCCAGCGCCATCCCGGCGAGGAGGACGTCGAAGCGGGCGCCGGAGTCCTGCGCGTCGAAGACCAGGACGTCGAGGCCGGCGAGCCGGTCGGGATCGAAGCGCGCCTCCTCGATGCGCCCTCCGGCCGGAGCGTAGACCCGGGTCAGCCGGACGCTCGGCGCCGCGGCGAGGAGGTCCGCGGCGCGGCGTCCGCGCCGGTCGAGCGCCGAGGCGTCGGCGATCAGGGCGATCTTTTTCCCGCGCAGGGGCTTGAACCCCTGCGCGACGAGGACGTCGAGCCCGGACATGGTGCCCGACGCCGGGGCGCGTCTGGCGTCCGGGCCGGAGCACGCGCAGGCCGATACGGCCGCCAGGAGGAGGAGCCGCCTCATGCGGGTCAGTAAAGCAGCACGGAGCGGCGGGCGGCCTCGAACTGCGCCGGGCCTTCATCGAAGTGCCGGATGAGGGTCTTCGCGTCGGCCTTCGACTCGTAGAGCTCCTTGAAGCGGTCCGTTCCGACCATGCGCCGGATCTCCGGCCAGCGCACCACGAAGTCCCGGGGATGCGCGTCGCGCACCGCGGTCACGAGGTGCGCGAACACCTCGAGCGGGCGGATCTTGTTCCGATCGGTGATCCTGACGCGGATGCCCGGCGAGCGCTTGCCTTCATAGACGCTTTTCGTCGGCGTGAACTCCTCCCGCTCGAAGGAGACGCCCGCGAGCTTCGCCTTCTTGAGGCGCTTGAGGACCTTCCGGGAGTCGAACCAGGGGGCGCCGATCCAGCGGAAGGGGACCGGCGTGCCGCGGCCGACCGCGACGTTCGTCGCCTCGAAGCAGCCGACGCCGGGGTACAGGGCCGCGGCGTCGAGGTCGGGCATGTTCGGCGAGGGCGGGGTCCAGGGCAGGTCGGTGTCGTCGTACCAGAACTCCCGCTTCCAGCCCTTGAGCCGGACGACTTCGAGGTCGGCGCCCGCCTTGCCGGACTGGCTGTGCAGCCGCGCGAGCTCGCCCATCGTCAGGCCGTGCCGGACCGGGATCGGGAAGTACGCGGTGATGTGGCGGATGCTCGGGTCGAGCAAGGGGCCCTCGACGACGGTCCCGGAGATCGGGTTGGGGCGGTCGAGAACGACGAAGCGCAGGCCGCTCTTCGCGGCCGCCTCCATCGCGATGGCCATGCTGGCCGAGTAGGTGTAGAAGCGCGCGCCGATGTCCTGGATGTCGAAGACGAGGGCGTCGAGCTTCAGGTCGGCGAGGATCTCAGGCGTGGGGGCGCGGGCGGTCTCCGGGCCGTAAAGGCTGTTGAACAGCGGGACCCTGCGTCCGTCCTCGAGCACGACGGTCCCCGAGGACGGCTGGCCTTCCTCGATCGTCCCCTTGAGGCCGTGCTCGGGCGTGAACAGCGCGGCGAGCGTCACGCCGGGCGCGTGGGCGAGCACCTCGATCGTCGAGCGGCCGGCGCGATCCTTGCCCGTGTGGTTCGTGATGAGGCCGATGCGCCGGCCCTGCAGCGGACGGAAGCCGTCCTCCTCGAGGACGTCGATGCCCGCGAGGACCTGCGCGGCGGCGGCGGCGCGAGGGACGGACAGCAAGGCGGCGAGGACGAGGACGGCGAGCCGGTGTTCTTTCATAGCGCTTTATCGAGCCGGACCTTCACGCCGCGGTCGCCGGGATGAGCGGCCTCCGCGCAGCGGCCCTCGAGGTCGCCCGGCTTGGGGGCGCCGAGTATGCCGTGCGCGTTGAGGCGGGCGACGACGACGAGGTGCTCGTTGCGGCGGATGCCGGGGACGAGCAGGTCCTGGGGCGACATCGAGAACGGGGCCGGGAACTCGGGATTGACGATGCGGTGGACGGCGACGGGCACGCCGCCGGCGTTCTGCGCGATGACGAACAGCACCGAGTTCGTCTTCGGGATGCGCGCCTCGAGGGCGGGAGAGATCTCGACGACGCCGGAGAGGCGGAAGTCGCCGGTCAGCCACTCGCAGCCTCCGGCCAGGGCGGCGAGCAGCGCCAGCGCGGCGGCGGCCCTCAAATCGCCGAGGTCTCGGCGGCCGCGGCCGCGTTGGCCTTCACGGCCAGCCAGAGATAGACCGAGGTGATGATGATCGTCAGCAGGCCGGAGAGCGGGACCGCGAACGGCAGGAAGGACAGGACGATCCGCGCGAGCAGGGCGGTCGTCTGCGCGTGGATCGCGATCTGGAATAGGGCGCCGAAGGTCAGGGCGCCGCCCCCGATCGCCTGCAGGAGCATGGCGACCAAGGTGTAGACCAGCCCGGCGAAGGCCGTCCAGCCCGCGGCGAACACGAACACGGTGACGATCGCGAGAGGATAGACGACCTTCTTCAGCGCGCCGGCCGCCTCGCGGAAGAACTTGGAGTCGACGACCATGGGGCGCTCGAGGGCGGCCTTGGAGAGGTCGTAGGTCTCGAGCTTCCCGCCCTGGTCGATGCTCAGGGCGTTGTTGGTCAGGTAGGCGAGGACCTTGCTCTCCTGCATGACCTGCAAGGTCACCGGCTCGGTGCGGGCCGTGTCGATCATGACGGCGACCTCGGGGGCCTGGGGGTGCACCAGGCGCTTCGCGGCGGGCTCGGAGCTCGTGACCTTGCCGGCGGAGAAGGTCAAGGTCGGGACCTCGGCGGCGAGCCAGGCGAAGGTCTGGTCGACCACGGGTCCGATGCGCATCTGCATGGCGATCGAGCCGCCGATCGTGAAGATCAGGCTGATGAAGAAGAGGTAGAGGACGGTGCGGCTGGTCTTCTCCGCGGCGAAACGGCGGTAGGCTTGCGTCGAGGCGATCGAGCCGAGCAGGTCTTGGATCATGCCGAGAGTCTAGCAAGGCCGAGGAAGGGCGACAAGGGTTGACGAAACCGCCGCGGCGTCTTAAACTCTGGGGATGGGACCGGGCCTGCGCCTCCTGGCGTTCCTGAACGCCTTGCTCGTCTTCTCCGCGCTCGGCTGCGGCGACGAGGGGGGGAGCTGCGGCCCGGCGCCGGAGAAGAAGGAGGAGGAGAAGGCCGGCGGCGGCATGTCCGGCAACAAGGGCGGGAGCTCGGGGGCGGCGGAACTGGTCACGTCCGACAAGAAAGGCCGGGTGCCGAAGCCGTATCAGCGTCCGAAGTCGGCCTACGAGCCGGAGAAGTCCACCGCCACGATCTCCGCGCCGGCCATCCCGTTGTCCCCGGCGGCCCAGCGCGCCCGTTCGCTCCCGGTGGCGAAGGTCACCAAGCGCGCCCTGGACGGCATCAAGGACCGGGTCGAGGTGAAATGCCGCATCCTCTCGGCGTCCTCCGACGGGAACTGCGCGAGCTCGGCGAACTACGACGAGATCAAGGAGCGCTGCTGCCCTCGCGGCCTCGTCGAGCGCTGCCGGGCGACCAACACGGGCGTCATCCTCGTCGGACGCGGCTGCGACCCCGACTACAAGCCGGAGTGACCCCGGGCGTCGCGGAAACGTCGCCTCGGAGCCATGTCCCCGCAATGGCTCTCTTGGCATAATCGACGCGTGCGATGGCTGATCATCCCGTTCCTGCTGTGCGCGGGGGCCGTCCCGGCCCGCGCCCAGATCGATCCGGAGCGGCGGCAGCTGCTGCAGCTGGGCTTCAACCAGGCGGTCGACGGCCGGGGACCGCTGGCCGCCTACGCGTATTACTACCTGAACGTGCCCAGGTTCCTCTCGCCCAAGCGCGCCTTGCGGCTGATCGTGGCGCCCGCCTACGCCGACTCCGAGCTCGGCTTCAAGAAGGCTCTCGGGGAGAAGACCGACCTCGGCCTCGGCCTGGCGGGAGGCGCCTTCGCCGACAGCCACACCGAGATCCGCCAGGACCGCTTCGTGAGAGGCGAATCCTACCGGGGAGACGGGGCCCGCGCCTCCCTCAGCCTTTACCATGATTTCCCTCCGCAAGGCCCCGTCCCGCTGGCCGGCATACTCCGCGTCGAGAGCCATTACTCCAAGTACACGCGGGACGACACGACGGACCGGGCCTTCGCCATGCCCGAGGCCCAGACCGAGGTCAACGGGCGGGCGGGCCTGCGCCTGGGGGGAAGGGAGCCTTATCTCGTCCCCAACCTGGCGATGGAGGTCTCCGCTTGGTACGAGGGCCGCTGGCGCCTCGCGCCGATGGATTACGGCTACGGAGGCGACCGCCGCATCGAGCCCAACTCGCAGCTGTTCTGGGGGCGGGCCCTGCTCATCTACAACGAGCCGAGCTCTCCGGACCGCTTCATCGCGACCTTGAGCGGGGGCACGAGCATCCGCGCCGACCGCTTCAGCGCCTACCGGCTGGGCGGAGACCTGCCGATGGCCACGGAATTCCCGCTCTCGCTGCCGGGGTATTATTACGAGGAGATCAGCGCCCGGCGTTACGGCCTCCTCGGCGGCAGCTATATCGTCCCGTTGAGCCGCGACAAGAAGACCTGGACGGGGATGGTCACCGCCTCGACGGCTTTGGTCGACTACGCCGAGGGCTTCGCCCAGCGCGGCAAGACCCACTCCGGCGTCGGCTTCGGCGCCCTGTACGTCTCGCGTTCGAAGGCCTGGCAGGTCCTGAGCGGCTACGGCTACGGGTTCAACGCCTCCCGCGGCCACGGCAACGGCGGGCACACGGTGGGCCTGCTCGTTCAGTTCGATTTCCAGCGCGCCGAGATCCCCTTCTTCCACCCCACGGACCCCAACCAGGGCCTGCATCACATCCTTCGCGACCAGCGGTCCCTGCCCCTGCCGACGAAGTTGCTGCCGCCGGCGCTCCGGTCGAAGAACTGACCTCCGGGGTCGCTCAGCGCGCGTCGCGGCGGGAGGCGACGAAGACGCTGGTCCCGATCATGACGGCCGCGAAGGCGGCGAGGACCCAGAGGCAGCAGCCCATCGAGGCGGCTCCTTCAGCGACGACCGAGGGGAGCAGGGCGCGCTGGAGCCCGGTGACCGCGTAGGACACCGGGTTGGCCGCGATGACCCATTGCAGGAAGCGCGGCGCGGTGGCGGACGGGAACAAGGCGCCGGACAGCATCCACATCGGGATGAGGAAAAGATTCATGACGGCGTGGAAGCCCTGCGAGGAGTCGAGCACCCAGGCGATGCAGAAGCCGAGGCCCGTCAGGCCGATCGAGGAGAGCGTCAGGACGGCGAAGGCCAGCGCGTAGCCGTGCAGGCCGGGATGCAGGCCGGCGGCTCCGGCGAGCGCGAGGAAGGCGAGGCCCTGCGCGAGCCCGACCGTCGAGGAGCCCAGCACCTTGCCGAGCACGATGGACAGGCGCGGGACGGGGGCCACGAGCACGGCCTGCAGGAAGCCCTCGTGCCGGTCCTCGATGATCGAGATCGTCGCGAAGATCGAGGTGAACAGCACGATCAGGACCAAGGTCCCCGCGTAGAAATACTGGAGGAAGCTCATGCCCTCCGGCGCGCCGGGCACGTGCACGGAGGTGCCGAGGCCGGCCCCGATGAGGAGCCAGAACACGATCGGCGGGACGAGGCCGCCGATCACGCGCGGCTTGTCGCGGAAGAAGCGCACGATGTCGCGCTCCCAGAGGGTCAGGAGGGCGCTCATTTGGAGGCCTCGTCGGAGTCGGCGAAGCGCCGGCCCGCGTGGTGCAGGAACGCGTCCTCGAGGCTCGGGCGGGAGAGGCTCACCGTGCGCAGCCGCCCGGGGAAGGCCTCGACGAGCTGGGGGATGAAGGCGTGGCCCGCGGCGCGCTCGAGGCGCAGCGTCGCGCCGAAGGCCTGGGGCGTGACGCCGAACTTCCTCGTGATCTCGTCGCGCAGGCCCGACGCGTCGTCGGTCTCGATCGTGATCACGTCGCCGCCGATCTCGGCCTTGAGCGCGGAAGGCGCGCCGAGGGCGACGATCTTGCCTTGGTCGAGGATGGCGACGCGGTCGCAGCGCTCGCCCTCGTCCATCAGGTGGGTCGTCGTCAGGATGGCGGCGCCCTCGGCCTTGAGCTTCAGCAGGTGCTCCCACAGGTCCTGGCGCGCGGCGGGGTCGAGACCGGTGGAGGGCTCATCGAGCAGCACGACCGAAGGCCGATGCAGGAGGCTCTTCGCCAGCTCGACGCGGCGGCGCAGGCCGCCGGAGAGCGTCCCGCACAGGTCGCCGGCGCGCGGGGTCAGGCGGTAATGGCCGAGCATCTCGTCGATACGCTTCGTTAAGATCGTCCCAGAGAGGCCGTAAAGTCTTCCGCCGTGAGTCAGGTTCTCGCGCACCGTCAGCTTGTTGTCGAGAGACGGGTACTGGAAAACGATCCCCAGAAACGGCCTCACCGAAGCCGGATCGGCGATCAAATCACGACCCAGGATCGCCGCCGATCCGCTCGTGGGGGGGAATGAGGTGGCGAGGATCCGGAAAAGCGTGCTTTTGCCGCCTCCGTTCGGGCCCAATAGGCCGAACAATTCGCCTTCGGCGACGGAGAACGACACGTCATTGAGCGCTCTTCGCGCGGCAGACTTTCGTTTGGCGGGGTAATCGTGGATGACGCCCCTTACGACGACCGCGTCCATTATTTCAGACCTGTCCAGGGGGTTTCGGCATGGCCCGTTTCTTTATTAACGAATCTTGCGGCGACGAATAACCATGTGGATAATCGATTCAAATACACGATCACGCCTTCCGGCACGGCGTCGACGCTGCACAGCGCGACGGCGGCGCGCTCGGCGCGTCGGCTGACGGCGCGCGCCAGGTGCAGGGCCGCGCCCGCGCGGCCGCCGCCGGGAAGGATGAAGGTCTTCAGCGGCGTCAGGTGCTTGTCCCAGGCGTCGATCTCCGTCTCGAGGCGCTTGGGGGCGTCCGCGGGGAGGCCGGTGTCGAAAGGCGGGGTGAGCTTCCCGAGCTTGTCGGCGGGGGTGGCGAGCAGGGCGCCGATGATGAAGCACTCGGCCTGCACGCGCGCGAGGCCCTCGTCCACGGTCTTGAGAGCGGGATCCTCGCGGAACAGCGCGCGGGAAAGGCCGAGAGCGCTGTTGAGCTCGTCGATCTCGCCGTACGCGTCCACGCGGGGGTCGCACTTGGGCACCCGGTCGCCGCCGAACAGCCCGGTGTCGCCCTTGTCGCCCGTCCGCGTGTAGATCGCCATCCTAGAACTGCGCTCCGAGGCCGAGGTCGAAGCCCGGGATGCCGTGGCGCAAAGTGTAGGCGCCGCGCAGGCTGATGAGGGGAAGGGGGTGGACGTCCACGCCGGCCGAGAAGCGCGAGCCGCGGGCGGTGGCCTTCATGCCGGCCACGCCCGGGAAGGTCGCCGCGCCGACCTTCACCTCGGTGACGTCGTAGCCCGCGACGAAGAACGGCTTGACGATCGGGAGGTTCCAGGTCGCCGCGGCGTTGAGCGCGCCGTGGGACGCGCTGAAATGCTTGTGGTTGACCTTGTCGCCGAAGGCGGAGACCGAGACGTTCGGCAGGAAGGTGTCGACGAGGTCGGTGCGGTAGACTCCATAGCGCAGGCCGCCGCCGTAGATCGAGGCGCCCATCGCGCTCATGCCGTGGACGACGACGTCGATCTTGAAGGGCAGGCCGACGCCGGCCTCGATCAAAGGCACGCCGAAGGCCTTCACGCCCGCGTCGCGGAGCACGCGGTCGTTGGCGTCCGGCCGGAGCTGCACCGAGCCGACGGCCCCCGCCCAGAAGCCGGGCAGGCCGAGCGTGCGGCCGGTGTGAGCCGAGGCCCCGCCGAGGACGCCGCCGAGGTCAAGGGCGAACGGCTTGACGTACTCGGCGCGGACCTGCGTCTGGAAGTCGGCGAAAGGGTCGGCGTGGGCGGCGGGGGTCAGCGCGGCGAGGAGGGCCAGGAGGACGGGGATGTTCTTCATGGGCCCATTTTGCCAAATTCGAGGCGATTGCGGTACACTCCGGGTGTGACACTTTCGCGCGAGGACCGCTGGCTGGCCGGCTGGCTTCTGGCGGCCCTGCTGACGGCGGGCGTCCTCTTCGCCGTCAACGCGGCGTTCTTCCGCTACACGGGCGTCAGCTATTTCCCGCGCGAAGCTTGGTGGCTGGCCTTCGTGGCGCTGGATTTCGCGGTCTTCGGCCATTGGGTGCGCCGGCGCTCCCCCTACGCGTCCTTCGCGGCCGTCAACCTCGCCTTCTACGCCCTGACCGCGGCCGTCATGGGGGTCCTCACCACGGGCATCCAGTACTCGCCCTTCCCGCGGATCGATCACTCGCTCGCCCGCTGGGACGCGGCCCTCGGCTGGGACACGGTCGCGGTGCTGCGCTGGGTCGCGGAGAGGCCGTCGCTGCGTTCATTCCTCGTCGTATGCTACAACTCGACCGAGCTTCAGCTCATCCTGGCGCCGTGCATCGCCGCCCTCGCGCACGACCGGCTGCGTCTGCGCGCGTTCCTGTACGCGGTCGTGTACTCGTCGTTCTTCGGCAGCCTGATCTATTATTTCTTCCCGTCCTCGGGGCCCGCCGGCGTCTTCGACAGCCCGCACTTCCTCCAGGTCCAGCGCCTGACGCATTGGAAATACGAGCAGGTCCATAATTTCCAGCCGGTGACCACGCTGTTGGGCGGTTTGATCGCCTTCCCTTCATTCCACGTCGCTTGGTCGGTTTTGGCGACCTACGCCGTTTTGCCGCGAAAGAATATTTTTGCGGCGCTGTTCGTTCTAAACGTCGTGGTGATCTCGTCCACGGTCCTGCTCGGTTGGCACTACCTCGTCGACGTTCCGGCCGGCATATTCCTGGCCGTCGTTTGCCTCTGGGCCGGCGAGGTCACCCACCGCCGTTTGTCTTCATGAAAGGTATGAGCAAGCGCGGCTCCGCCGCGCTCGCCGGCGCCATAGCCCTCATCTACGCGCCGGCGCTCGTGTCTCCCGTCATCTATGACGATGTCTCTCACGTCAGGGATAACCCGGCGTTCCGTTTGGGCCTAGGGGAGTTCCTGAGCGGTCTGTTCTCTCGAGATTATTTTCTCTTCGCCGCGGAGCGGACCTATCAACCGGCAGTCACCTTGTTCCATTACGCGACCCATTCATTCCCGTTGATCTACCGTTCGTTCGGCCTTTGCCTCCACTTCCTGAACGCCGTGCTTCTATATCGGGTCGCCCAGCGATTAGACGCCGGCCGCCGGCCGGCGATCTACGCGGCGTGCCTCTTCGCTTTTTTCCCAGCCCACACCGAGCTCCTCAACTTCTCCTCGTTCAAAGGCCACCTGTTCGCCGCATCCTGCATCCTCGCCGTTCTCCTTTCGGTGATCGAGTATTGCGCCGACAAGGATCACCCGTCGCCGTTCAAGATCTGTTTTTTCCTCGCCCTCGGCCTCCTCTCCAAGGAGTCCGCCCTCGTCGCCGTTCCGATATCGATCCTCTACGTCGTGCTGTTCGCCCGCGCCGAGCTCCCCCGGCTGAAGACCCTCGCCGCCGCCGTCGCCGCCCTCAGCGCCGTTTATCTCGTGCTCCGTTTCTCCGTCCTCACTCCCCCGCGCGCCTTCCCCGTCCGTTTCGAGTACTCGTCCTTGGAGTCGTTCTCCTTTTATCTGCGCACCCTCGCCGTCCCGTATCCGTTGTGCCTCGAGCGCACCCTGCCCTCCGGCCCGTGGTGGCCGCTCTGGCTCGGCGTCTTCGCCGCGGCCGCCGTCCTCCTCCGCCGCTCCAAAGAGGGCCTGTTCTCCCTGGCCTGGATCCCCCTCGCTCTCGCGCCTTTTCTGCACCTGATCCCCTTCTCGAACGTCAGCCCCGTCGCGGACCGCTACCTGTATCTCCCGGCCGCGGGCCTCTGTCTCCTGCTCGCTCATCTCCTCGGCCGTTCCGAGCGCGGCGCCGTCGCGCTCGCCGCCCTCCTCGCGCTGTGGGTCCCCATCGCCGCCGCGCGCAACCTCACCTACCGCTCGACGCGCGCGCTGTTCGAGCAGACCGCCTCCTGCGCGCCGAACAACGCCCGGGCTCAGTTCCTCCTGGGGATGATCTGCTTCCAGGAGAAGGACTACGCCGCGTCGCGCGCGGCCTACGAGCGCGTCCTCGCGCTGACGGACAGCCCCGGCGCCCGCGCGGCGCTCGCCGACATCGAGCGCGCCGAAGCCGCGCTCGAGTGATTTGACGGATATTTGACCGCCGCTTGACGGAAAGTTGAGCCCGCGTTCCTATGATCAAGAGCCGGAATCTTCCGGCGGAGGACGCGAGATGGCGATCAAGGATGCGAAGGCGGCGCAACGGCCGGCGGCCGGTCGGGAGCACGGGGCGGGCAAGGACGGCCGGCGGCTGGTGCGCGACGCGCGCCGGCCGTCGATGTCCACGGCCAGCGGGCGGTTCTGGTACGGGATCTGGCGGAACCTGCGCGCCGCCTGACCGGGCTCAGCGGGCGAGGTCCTGCCGCCCCGCCCAGTTGTAGATGAAGCTCCAGTGCAGGGACGCCCCGACGATGACGAGGAAGTGGAACAGCTCGTGCGCGCCGAGGACGCCGGTGAAGATCACGGGCCCGTCAAGGAAGTCGATGACCGCCCCGGCGATGTAGGCGATGCCTCCGAGGAACAGCAGGGCCGACTCCTTCCAGCCGTAGCGGGCGGTGATGCGGACGAAAGAGATGACGCCGAGCGAAGCCACGCCGATGTAGGCCGTCACGATCGCCCAGTACGGCAAGGTGCTGAAATACACGTCGATGAGCACGAGGCTCGTGAGCGCCGCGCCCCAGAACAGCGCGGTCAGGCCCCAGCGCCAGTGGCCCTTGAAGAGCAGGACGTGCACCGGCGTGGCCGATCCGGCGATGACGAGCCAGATGCCGGCGTAGTCGAGCCGCCGGAAGATGACCCGCGTCGGCCCGGGAGGCAGGCCGTGATACACGCCGCTCATCGCGAAGAGAAACAGCAAGGAGGCGCTGAAGATCATCAGCGAAGAGACGCGTAAGGCGTCGCCGCGTCCCTTCTTGTAGAGGAAGAAGGTGCCGCCCAAGGCCCCGACCGCCGCCGTGAGATGGCTGAGGCTGGAGACCGGGTCGTTGAGGCCGAAATAACGTTCGAGTCGCATCTGCGCTCATCATTGTAGCGCCGTGGGAGGATTTAGCAAGGGGGCGGAGGCGTCCTCATTTCACGAGCTTGTTCTCCGGGCGCCTCGGCGGCTCGTTCGGCGGCCGCGTCGGGGCCTTGCCGTGCGCCTTCTCGTACTCGATGGCCTGCGGCGCCAGGCTCGCGGCGAGCGCGGCGTCCGAGGGCGCCTCGCCCTCGGACGAGACGATCGCGCCGATCGGGCACTCCGGCAGGCAGACGCCGCATTCGATGCACACCTGAGGGTCGATGATCATGAAGGGCTTGCCCTCGTGCTCGATCGGATGGATGCATTCGACGGGGCAGACCGCCACGCAGTCGCCGTAGCGCTCGCCCAGGCACTTCTCCGTGATGACGTACGTCATCGGCGATTCCCGGGACGGGAGACGCCCGTGTGCGCGAGGCGGCTCGCGGCGAACACCTCGATCGTCTTCGCGACGAACGCGGGAAGGTCGTCGGGGCGGCGGCTCGTCACCAGCCCCCGGTCGTCGACGACCTTTTGGTCGACCCACTTGGCGCCCGCGTTGACCAGGTCGGTCTTCAGGGAGAGCCACGACGTCAGGCGGCGGCCGCGCACGCCGCCGGCCTCGATCAAGGTCCAGGGGCCGTGGCAGATGGCCGCGATCGGCTTGCCCGACTCGACGAAATGCTTCACGAAGGCGACGGCCGCGGGCATGATGCGCAGCCGGTCGGGGCTGGCGACGCCTCCGGGCAGGACCAGGGCGTCGTACTCGCCGGCGTGGGTCTGGCCGAGCAGCGCGTCCACGCGGAACATGTCGCCGGGGTTGCCGTGCCTCGCCGACTGGACCTCGCCGGTGACCGGGGAGACGATCTTGACCGCCGCGCCCGCCGCCTCGAGGGCCTTCTTCGTCTCGACGAGCTCCGACTCCTCGAATCCGCCCGTCACCAGCATCGCGACCCTGAAGCCCTGCAGTTCGTTCGCCATGGTCTTCTCCTCCTTGTCCTCGGAGGCCATGGTAGCTCGCGCGCCGGCGGCGGGTCTATCGCCGCGGTGTCACGGTTTTTTTAAGGCGCGAGCGAGCGCTTCTCGCCGTCGTGGCGCTTCTCGAGCCGCGCGCGCAGGGCGCCGCGCAGGAGCTTCGCGCCGAACAGCCTCGACGCCGCCGTGAGCAGCTTGACGCCGCCCTCGACGTCCGACAGCCGCACCTTCTCGGGCGCGACCGCGTCGGCGCCCCAGCCGTTGTGGTAGTCGACGAGGGGGATCGCCACGCCGCCGGCCTCGTAGCCGAAGGCCAGGTAGGCCGTCGCCTCGCAGGTCCCGCCGGTCAGGCGCAGGCGCTGGACCTTGGCGCCGCGCTTGCGCAGCGCCTCGGCCGCGTCGTCGAGCAGAGCGGTGAGGTTGGGATCGAAGGCCGAGGCCTTGTCCCCGAGGCGGACCGTGGGGCCCTGCCCGGGCTTCGAGCCCGGCAGCTCCCGCGACGACTCGATCGACAGATAGGAGTCCAGGGCGGACAGCTTCCCGGACCTGATCATGTCGAGCGCGCCCACGAAGCCGACTTCCTCGGCGCGGTTGAGCAGGACGGTCAGGTTGACCTTCGCGCGCGCCTTCGCCAGGCGCCGCATCGCCTCGAGGCTGATCGCGCAGCCGAGGAGGTCGTCCACCGAGCGCGACAGCAGCCAGCCTTCCTTAACCGCGCAGGCCGGCAGGGACAGGACGGCGAAGTCGGGCTTGACGCCGTTCTTCAGGGGCTCGTTCCACGCGATCGTCCACGCGCCGCCGTCCTCACTCGGCCGCGGGCCGATCACGCCGCGCGCGAGCGGCCGGTTGTCCTTCGGGACCTTCGGGAAGGCCTCGACGGCGGCGCCCGCCAGCAGGTGGGGGGGCAGTCCGCCGCGCAGGCGCGCGGCGGCGCCCGTCCTCCCGACCTTGACCAGGTCGAAGGCGGGATGATCGAGGTGGGCCGCCAGGCACAGCGCCGGGCCCGCGCCGGCGCCGCGGTAGGAGACGATGAAGCCGCCGCGCAGGCGGCGGACCTTCACGCGCGAGCCGAGGTTGTCGCGGATCCACTCGAGGGCTTTCCTCGATACGGCGGTCTCGCGGAAGGGAGCGGTGGGGACGGACGTCAGGTGACGGAAAAGAGGCAGGACGCCGGGTTTTGTCTTCACCCGTCTATTTTACAGATTGCCGGGGTCGGCGGGGGGCGCGGGCGCCGGTTCCTTGTCCGCGTCGAAGTCGCGCTCGAGCAGGGCCTTCTCGGTGCCCTTGTCGATGTTGAGGTCGAGGCCCGCGCCCTTCGCCGCGCGTCCCGCGCTCTGCAGCTTCTTCATCGTCTCGGGCGTGAGCTTGCCGCCGTCGCGGACGACGGAGTCGATCAGGTCCTTCATGTCCGCGCTCACGAAGCCCTGCTTCTTGGTCAGGGAGTCGATGAGGTCGCGTCCCATCGCGGGCGTGATGCCGTCCTTGCCGTCGCCCGCCGCCGCGTGCAGGCGATCTTCGAGGGCGCCGACCTCGGCGCCCTCCTCGGCGGAGACCCGGGACAGGTCCTCGTCGGTCACCCCGCCGAGGCCGCGGTTGTTCTTCGTCGAGCCCTCGATGATCGTGCCGCTGTTGGCCAAACTCTCGGACCTCGGCCCTCTGCTGGTCGTCGATCCTCTCGATCCTCGCGTACGAGAGCGGCTTGCCCTTGTCCTGGGCGTCGTCGATGAGCTTCCGGCGCGCCTTCTCCTGGCAGTCGCGCACCGAGTCGAGGTCGGGCTTGTATCGGAGCCGGACCGCGGTCGTCGAGACGTGGATGCAGTCCGGGACCTTCTGGGCGAGGACGGGGACGGCCAGGACCGCGATCAGCAGCAGGGGGGAGGCCATGTCCCCCCGATTATGCTCCGCCTTCCCCCGCCCGTCAAGAGGCGGACTCGCGCCGGCGCGGGTCCCCGAAAAAGGCGCCCCGACTGTTTCCGGAAACAGTCGGGGCGGCCGCCGGTCAGATCGAGAAGCCGGTCGGGCCGGACTTGTCGGCTTTTTCCTTGGGCGGGATCGGCGCCCACTCGGGTCGGGGCGGCTCCGGCGGCTTCGCCTCGCCGAGCGTGACCGTCAGCGCGACGTCCT
This sequence comes from Elusimicrobiota bacterium, assembly GCA_016182905.1. Taxonomy (NCBI): domain Bacteria; kingdom Pseudomonadati; phylum Elusimicrobiota; species Elusimicrobiota bacterium. The sequence continues at coordinate 10,088 of JACPFR010000025.1, read as the reverse complement.
TGCCGCCACGGCGCACGGTCACCGAGATCGTCTCGCCCGGGGAGCGGTACTTCACGTAGGTCAGGAAGGCCTTCATCGCGGCCTCGTTGTTCGGGCCGCTCAGGTCGACGCCGTCCACCGCGATCAGCTGGTCGTCGGTCCGCATCTTCGCCGCGTCGGCGGGACCGCCGGGGACGACCTTGCGCACGGTCAGCTTCAGCGTCTCGGTCGAGGGGGAGACCTCCACCTGCATCGCGCCCGGCTTCAGGTTGCCGGTCCGCTTGTACTGCTTCATCGCCAAGGTGATGTAGGACGAGGGCACGGACAGGCTGATGCCCTCGAAGCCGCCGGACTGGGAGGCGATCATCGTGTTGATGCCGACGACGCTGCCCCACATGTTGAACAGCGGGCCGCCGGAGTTGCCGGGGTTGACGGCGACGTCGGCCTGGTTCATCTCGAGCACGAACGCGCCGCTCAGGCGGTCGCGCTCGAGCGCGCTGACGATGCCGCGCGAGACCGAGAAGGTCATGCCCAGGGGGCTGCCGATCGCGATGACCTGCTCGCCGCGGTCGAGCTTCGACCACAGCGGGAGCGGGCGGCGGTCGAGGCTCCGGTCGACGAGCTCGACGAAGGCGATGTCCTTGGCGGCGGTGCTGCTGCCGTAGGCGAGGACCCTGCCCTTCGTCATCTTGGGGCGGTTGTCGTCGCCGGTGTAAAGTCCGGCCTGGATCTCGGCACCGACCGCCAGCTTCTCGACGCAGTGGGCGTTGGTCGTGATGACGCTCGGGCGGCCGAGCTCCTTCAAGGCGTCCGTGAAGAAGCCGGTGCAGATCCCGCTGCCGGGCTTCTTCGAGGCCCCCTCGCCCTGGGCCGTCATCACGAGGAACACGACCGAGGGCTCCACCCTCTTGATGAGGTCGAGCAGCGGCTTTTGGGCGAGCAGGATGGGGTCGTTGGGCCCGGACTCCTGGGTCGCCAGCCGGTAGTTCCCTTTGAGCGCCTTCGCGCGGCCGATGAGGTTCTCGCCGATGCCGCCGAGCGAGGCCGAGAAATCGGAGTCGGTCGAGGCCGCGGAGGCCGGCATCGCGAGCGTCAGGGCGAGAGCGAGGGGGAGGAGTCTCATGGTCATGCTCCTTAAGGCTTCCGCTCGGCCCAGTGCGCGAGCATCGCGTCGTACCGAGCCTGGACCTTGGGATCGGAGGGGCTGATCGCGCTGCGCGTCGTCCCCACGACCTTGCCGTCCTGGGTCTTGATGACCGTGCCGGCGGCGAGCTCGGCGACCTCGCCGTAGACGTCGGTCTGGAAGAGCCACTGCTCGATGTGCCAGTTTCCGTCCTTGGGGTCGAGCTTGTGATCCCTGAAGACGAGCATCACGCTCAGCGCCTCGAACCGCTCCTCGTCGTTGAGCATGCCGAACACCGAGATGCCCTGGGTCGAGTGGTCCGCCTTCGGGTCTCCCACGGTGTCCTCGATGGAGAACGAGCCGGGAGCGAACGCGCTGTCGGGCCTGTACTTGCCGTCGCGCTTGACGGTCTCGAGGACCTTCGCCCAGACGGCCTCGGAGGCGCTCGGACCCTTCGTCTGGGGGACGGGCTTCCGGGGCTTGGCCTTGAACTGCGCGATCCGCGCGAAGGAGGGAGCGCCCTCCCGGAGCGCGGAGGCGAAGGCGGCGTCGGCGTTCTGGGCCGCGGCGCGGGTGATCAGGAAAGCGGCGACGGCGAGGAGCAGCAGGGCCCGGCGGAGCGGGGAAGGGATCATGCCTCCATGGTAGGTTGTTCTCGACGGGATATTCAGCACCGGAAGGCCTACCGAAGCCCAGGCGTAGGGCCCGGCCTATTTTCGTGCTAAAGGCCTACGCCAGATGCTTGGCGAGGAAGGCTTCGGCCTTGGCGTAGAAGTCGAGGCGGTTGGCGGGCCTGGCGAAGCCGTGGCCCTCGTCGGGATAGAGCAGGTACTCGACGGGCTTGCCCTTCGCGCGCAGGGCCGCGACGATCTGCTCCGACTCGGCCTGCTTCACGCGCGGGTCGTGCGCGCCCTGGGCGATCAAGAGCGGGATGTCGATCTTGTCGACGTGGAACAAGGGGGAACGGGACTTCAAGAAGTCCTCCTCCGTCTCGATCGAGCCGACGCGCAGGTCGAAGGTGCGCTTCAGCGGCGCCCAGTACGGCGGGATGGACTGGATGAGCGTGATCAGGTTCGAGGGCCCGACCACGTCGATCGCGCACCTGTAGACGTCGGGCGTGAACGCCGCCCCGGCGAGCGCGGCGTAGCCGCCATAAGAGCCGCCGTAGATCGCGACGCGCCCCGGGTCGGCGACGCCCTGCGACACCGCCCACTCCACGCCGTCGGTGAGGTCGTCCTGCATCTTGGCGCCCCACTCGCGGTCCCCCGCGTGGAGGTGCGCCTTGCCGAAGCCGGCGGAGCCGCGGTAGTTGAGCTGCAGGCAGGCGTAGCCGAGGCTCGCGAGCCACTGCGCCTCGGGGTGGAAGCCCCAGTGGTCGCGGACCCAGGGACCGCCGTGGACCAGGAGGACGAGAGGCAGCTTGCCGGCCGGGGCGCCCGCGGGCGTCGTCAGGTAGCCGCGCACCGCGCGGCCGTCGCGCGCGGCGTATTTGACCGGCTTCATCGGCGCGAGCGCGTAGGCGTCGAGCCTCGGGCGCGTGGAGAAGAGCGGGGTCGCGACGCGGCCGACCCGGTTCCAGCGCAGGAAGGCGGGCGACTTGTCGGGCTTGTTGACGAGCAGGTACCAGACCGTGTCCGCGTCGTTACGCGAGACGATGGTGACCTCGCCCTGCAGGGCGGCCATCGCGGCGATGTCCGTCTTCACGGCGGGGTCGAGCGCGCGCCAGGTGACGCGGTCGACCTCGAAGGACGCCGCCTCGGCGTGGTAGCGGCGCGGGTGGATCAGGACCGAGCCCAGGTCCGACTCCGGGTGCTCGGCCAGGACCTTGGCCGGGCCGCCGGACAGCGGGACCTCGAGCAGGGCCGTCGTGTCGCGGCCCACGCTCGACTCGATATAGACGTTCTCGCCGTCGGGCGAAAACCCGTGGGCGCCGAGCGCGTCGTCCGGGCCGCAGGACAGGAGGTCCCTCCAGCCGTCGCCGTCGCGCAGGCGCAGGACCGTCCCGCCCTGGGGCGTCGTCGCCTTGTGCAGGCCGATCTTGAAGTCGTGGTCCGCCAGCCAGCCGATCGCGTCGCCGGGGTTCGTCGCCTCCAGGGTCCGCGCGCCGGTCGTGAGGTCGAGACGCCAGACGTCGTGGAGCTTGGGGTCGCGGTCGTTGAGCGCGACGAGGATCTCGTTCGGGAAACGCGGCTCGGTGGCGACTATTTGGGCTTGAACGCCCGGGTACGGAGTCAGGTCGCGGGTGACCCCGGTCTCGACGTCGGTCTGGTACAGATGCCAGTTCTCGTCCCCGTCGCGGTCCTGGACGTACAGGATCGACCGTTCATCCTCGGCCCAGAGGAACACGCGGATGCCGCGGCCGCGGTCGTTGGTCAGGGGCCGCGCGTCGCCGCCCTCGGGGCCGGCCCAGATGTTGAGGACGCCCTCGTCCGGGGCGAGATAGGCCCAGAGCCTGCCGTTCGGGGAGATCTTCGGCGAGGCTTTCTCGGGGTTGCCGAACAGCAGCTCGCGCGGGACGCGTTCACTCATAGTGGGTGCCGAGGCGCTTCTGGAGGCTCGGCAGGTCGATCTCGATGATCGACGTGAAGCCGGATTTCTCCGGGACCGGCGACGGCACCGGCAGGGCGGCTTTCGAGTTCACGATGCGGTCGATCAGCGCCTTGCGCTCGGGGATGTCGTCTCCGAGGTCGAGGCTCCACATCCAGGCCTCGAAGGACCGCTTCGCGTCGGCCTCGGCGTCCGCCCGGCTCTTGAGGGAAGCGCCGTACACCCGCAGGAGGCGGCCGTCCCGGCGCACGCGGCTCTCGCGCGGGATGGGCCAGGGGTTGGGGGCCGGGGCGAAGGCCTTCTCGAGGGTCCCGCAGGACGCCGCCGCCGCGGCCAGCGCCGCGACGATGCACAGTTGCCTCAGCCTCGTCGGAATTGGTAAGATGGGGCACCTTCCGTTCTCGGGGTTCTGGTGGCGCGTTCGTCTAGCGGCCTAGGACGTCGCCCTCTCAAGGCGAAGATCACGGGTTCAAATCCCGTACGCGCCACCAGACCCCCGAGTTTTTTTTCGCCCACCTGCGCCAGTTTATCAAATCCGTAAAACGAAGAAGGCCCCCGCTCGCGCGGGGGCCTTCCGACTTTCCGGGTCTCCCCGGACGGTCAAAGACTTAGCTCAGGTGCTTGGAGACGAGCTTGGTCATCTCGAACATGTTGACCGTCGCCTTGCCGGCGAACACGGCCTTCAGCGCCGCGTCGGCGTTGATGTTGCGCTTGTTCTTCTTGTCCTGCAGGTTGTTCTTCTTGATGTACGCCCAGAGCTTCTTGACGACCTCGGTGCGGGGGAGGGGCTTGCTGCCGACGATCTCAGCGAGCTTGTCGCTGGGGGTGAGGGGCTTCATGAACGCCGCGTTCGCCTTCTTCGCCATGGTGATTTATCTCCTTGAAGCCGGCGCCTCGAAGGGCTTTACCCGGCGTAAGGCTTAATTCAACATGATTTCCCCTCGTAGGTCAAGGATTCCTCGTCGAGGGGCCGGGCGATTGACACCGGCCGATCCGGCCGTTAAACTCTGGACATGAGCCTTCCGCGACTCGCCGCCGCCCTCGTGGCCGCCGCTTTGGCCGCTTCTCCGGCCCGGGGACAGCTCGACGAGGGGAAGCTCGATGAGCCGCGTAAGACGCTCGACGCCGCCGGGGTGGACGTCAAGCCCCTGGACGATGAATACGCGACGATGCTGAAGAAGAAATTCAGCGCCTGCAAGAAGACCGGCGACTGCAAGCCCTATCTTCTCGAGAAGAAAAAAGTCAAGAATAATAAGGAGAACGAAGTGATCTCGGCCATCGAGGCCGAGGCCGGCGCGCCCGACCCGGCCGCCGCCGCGCCGCCGCCGGTCCCCGGGGAGCCGTCGGCCGCGCTGATGCCCGCGGAGGCCTCCGCGGCGCCGCCTTCGGCGGGCCCTCCGCCCAGCGCCGAGCGGACCGAGGTCCTGCGCCGGGACGCCGGAGAGCGGCGCGCGCGGACGATGCGCCGGGCGGCCGGAGCGGCGGACACCATGCGCCGGAGCTTCCTGCCGGCCGAAGAGCCGCCCGCGGGGAGCGCCGGCCCTTCCCAGCCGGGGACGGCCGCCGCGCCGGCCGGGACGCGGAGCGTCCCGGAGCTGGCGTTGGCGGCGCGAACGGGCTACGCCGCGACCTTCCGCGAGCAGGGGCTCAAGGTCGGCGCGGGCCCGCGCGGCGAACCCGCCATCCAGCGCGCGGACGGGACCCCCGCGACGGAGCCCGAGCTCGACCGTCTCCGCGAGGCGCTGCGCGCGGAGCCGGCCGCGCTCGTGCGGCGTCCGGACTTCTTCGCGGTGCTCCCGCGAGAGAAGTTCGCCGACCTCAAGCGCGATTTCGCGGCGCGGCCGGAGCTCCGCGCCACCGCCTTCAAGGACATCGGCATGACCGCGCAGGCCCGGGATTTCCAATGGTCCGCCTCATGCAGCGGCCTGTCGGGGACCTGCAACCCGCACGCCGCTGAAGGCTCCTACCGCAAGGGCCAGGACGTCCCGCCGGAGGACCTCGACGCGGTCTGGAGCGCCGCCCAGGAGGAGATCGACGGCGAGGACGAGGGGTTCGGGGAGTACACCGAGGAGGACCGGCGCCTCGCCGCGGCCGAGGACCTGGCCGCGGAAAAGCTCGGAGCCGGCGGGCGCCGCTCTCCGTCTTTGGCCTCCTTGCTCGCCCGGATGGGGGAGCTGGCCCGCGGCCTGGGCGGGTCCGCGGGAGGCTCCGCCCCGGAGGCGGTCCATGCGCCTTCCGTCGCGCGGGAGCCGGCCTCGGCGGCGGAGGGCGTCTCGCCGGTCTCAGCGGGAGCGCCGGGCTCTCCCTCGCCGCGCGCCTCGGCCGCGCCCTCCGCTCCGCCGCCCCCGCCCGAGGAGCGGAGAACGGCGGAACGGAAGACCGGAGTCTACGTCTTGGCCGTCGTCGCCGCGGCGGCGCTGCTGCTCAAGGCCTTGAGCAGGAACTAGTCCTTCGTCGGGCAGGCGAAGTCGGCCTTGTCTTCCTTCGCGCACTCGGCGAGCGATTTGTCGAACTCCTTGTCGATCTTCTCGAGCGCGCCTTCCGCCTTCTTGTACTCGATGTCTTCCTTCTTGGCCTCGCCCATCTCGGCGAGCTTACCCTTCAGCTCCTTGCGGGCGGAGTCATAGAAGGCGAGCTTCTTGGCCAGCCGCTTCTTCTTGGCGGGAAGCTTGGCGAGCTGCTCCTTCGCGACGATCTTCTTCAGGACCGCGACGTCCTCGTACTTGTCGAGCTTGTCCTGCAGGCATTTCTCGAACTCCACCTTCCCGTCCTTGAGCTTGCCTTTCTTGCACTTGATCTCGCCCTTGGCGCCTTCCTTGTCGAACACGACCCGCAGGTCGTGCTCCTGGGCGGCGGCCGCCCCGCCGCATTTGTCGCCCGAGGCTCCGCCGAGGCATTTCTCCGAGGCGCCGGCCTCCTTCGGCTGCTGGGCGAGCGCGGGGCCGCCCAGGGCGGCCGCGAGAGCGAATCCGAGTCCGAGAACGACGGTGAACTGTCGGGTCATGATCTCCTCCGTTGCTGGGGCAGTGTAGACCGGGGAGTCATCCCTGTCAAGGGAGGCGGGGGCTCAGCCGCCGACGAGGCGGATGGCGTCGCGGCCCGACTCCCGGACCTCGTCGGGGACGTGGGGCAGGCCCAGGTCCTCGTGCGAGTGCCAGCGGATGTCGTCGCTCTCGTCCGGGCGGTGGGCGTGCTCGCCGGGGCGGGCGCGGAGGTAGTAGATGAAGTCGATGTGGTGGTTGTGGCCGGGGATCTCCTCGATCTGCACGCGCTGGGGCTCGTGCAGGGACTCGACCCGGCCGCCGCGCATCACCGGGGCGCGCGGCGGAGCGATGAAGTCGGCCTCGAGGCCGGTCTCCTCGCGCACCTCGCGCAGGACGCCCTCGTCGGTCGTCTCGCCGTCCTCGATGTGGCCGCCCGGCGGCAGCCACATCCCGAGCTTCTTGTGCTTGAGGAGGAGGGTCTTGCCGTCGCGGACCAGGTAGCCGGTGGCGACGAAGCAGTACTTTCGGTCGTTCATAGGAAACGGCGCGCGGCGGGTCTACGCCAGATCACGGAAGATGATGACGCCGCCCGCCGGCGTCCCGTCGAACGCGCGGACCGGCGTGGCGGTGATCCCGACCTGGACGCCGCCGGGGCGCCGCTCGTTGCGCACGACCAGCCTTTCGCCGCGCACGGTCTCCCCCGCGATCGCGCGCTTCAAGGGATGCCTCTCGGGGAGGCACGCGGCGCCGTCGTCCTCGAAGAAAGAGAGGTAGAAGCGGTCCGAGTGATCGGGGTCGTCGACCATGCCGAGGCCGAGGATGCGCTCGGCGGCGGGATTGAACACGGTGAAGCGCCCGCCCGCGTCGGCGACGACGACGCCGTCGCCGATGGCGTCGATGACCGCCTGGAGGCGCGTGCGGTCGAGCTCGATGGCGGCCATGGCCGAGAGGCGCCCGTCCATGTGACGGTCGAAGATGACGAGGACGGAGAACACCAAGGTCAGCCCCATGAGCCCGCGCACGCCGACGGCGATCCGGAAGAAGCGCGCGGTCGAACGCAGGCGGTCGAGGGGCGCCTTCATCTCCTCGAAGGCCGACGGCCGCTCGGGGGCGGCCATGAGGGCCTCGATGCGGTCCGCGTCGGCCGAGAGCTTGCCGGCCAGGCGCATGGAGAACGCCGTGACCGCGAGCAGCGCGACCGCGATCGCGAGGAAAGCGAGCTGGATCCGGCGCCGCCCCGTCGCGTGCTCCGGCGTCAGGCGCAGGCGGGCGAGCAGGCGCGCGTGCTCGTCGGGCGGCGCTTCCTTGTCGCCGGAGCCGGCGAGCTGGTCCTGGACCATGCCGGCCAGGTCGCGCAGGGCCCGGCGCTGCTCGATATCCAGGTCGCGCGGCGCGACGTCGAGCAAGGACAAGGTGCCGACGACCTTCCCGTCCGGGCCCTGGAGAGGCTGGCCGGCGTAGAAGCGTATCTTCGGCCCGCCCGCGACGAGCGGATGGGCGGAGTAACGCGGATCCTTCGACGCGTCCGGGACGATCATCAGCCCGTCGCAGGCCAAGGTCTCCTCGCAGAAGGAGCCGTTGCGCGGCATCTCGGCCTCGGCCAGGCCCATGCGGGACTTGAACCAGACGCGGTTCTCGTCGATGAACGTGATGAGGGCGATCGGCGCGCCGAAGGTCCTCTGGGTCAGGCGCGTGATCCGGTCGAAGCGCTCCTCGGGGAGCGTGTCCAGTATGTTCAGCGCGCGAAGCGAGGCCAGGCGCGAGCGTTCGGCGGGGTCCACGCGATATTATCTCTTTTTAAGCCCCGGCGCGCAGGCGCTTGGCCAGCATCGCGCGCCAGTTGTCTTCGAGCGCGGGATGCTCGAGCGCGGGCCGGGCCTTCTCGGCCGTGAGCCCGGGGTCGAAGTACAGCCGGGCGAGCTCCGGGACCGGGAGGCGGAGCGCGTGCTCGGAGACCTTCTCGAACGCGTCCCCGCGGCGCACGCGTCCGGGCCTCGCGACGCGGAAATAGACGCCGAGGCGGAGGCTTTGCGCGAAGAGCTTGACCATGCCCGGGTCGTCGAAGCGCAGGCCCAGCTTCGCGCAGGGCAGGCGCGGCTGCGCCGCGATCAGCAGCGCCGAGCCGGCGAGGTAGGCGTCCCCGAGGCAGGCGTCCTCGTCGTCGAAGCCCGAGACGGTCAGGTTCTCGCCGAAGGCGCCGAAGGCCAGCTCCCTGCCCGGCAGCCGCTGCTTCCACCATGGATAGTGATCGGCCGAGTACGCGTACACCGCCTTGCCCGGGCCGCCGTGCACGGCCGGGTCCGCCTGCTCGTCGCCCTCGAGGCCGAGCGCCGCGACGCGGGCTTCCTCGACCGGGGCCTTGAAGATGGCGGTGGCGACGGTCTCCCCGCGCCAGGGGATCCTGCGGGCGGGGCCGACGCAGATCGAGGCGATCTCCATCACGCCTGCAGGGACGACGCCCAGGCGGAGACGGCGGCCGCCAGGTCCGCGGGCTTGTCGAGGGGGATGTGGTGATGCGCCCCGGCGATCTCGGCGCCGCGGCCGCGCGGCAGCGCGGCGACGACCTTGTCCAGGACCTCGCGGGTCATGATCGTGCTGTGCTCGCCGCGCACGATCAGCGCGTCCACGGCGACCCTCGGCAGCTGCTCCCAGACCGGGCCGTACGGGAAGAGGAACGAGCGCCAGTCGAACTTCCAGGACCAGCCCGCGGCGGTCTTCTTCACCCCGTGGCGTCCCAGCTCGCGGAGGGCCCGCTCGTCGAGCAAAGTCCCGGGCGGCTGGAGGCGGAACTTGGCGAGCATCGTCTCCTCGTCGGCGTAGACGGGCTGCGGCCGCGAGCGGACCTTCTCGTGGGTGCGCGTGCGCGACTCGTAGAACTCGGGCAGGAAGTCGATCGCGCAGACTCCGCGCAGGCGCTCGCCGTGGCGCTCGGCGTAGTCGAGGGCGATGCGCGCGCCCATCGAGTGGCCGACGAGGATGAAGCGCTCCCAGCCCAGGGCCTTGCGCGCGGTCTCGATGTCCTCGACCCAGCGCGGCGACACGTACGGCTCGCCGCTCGACAGCCAGTCGCTGTCGCCGTGGCCGCGGAAGTCGAGCGCGGCGGCGTGGAAGACGCCCTTCCAGCGGGGGACGACGGCGTCCCACCAGTGCGTGTGCGCGGCCATGCCGTGGGTCAGGAGGAGCGGCGCGCCCGGCCCGCCCCAGTCGCGCAGGTGCACGGCTCCGGCTTTTTTGCTGGTCACGTTGAGATTTTACCCGTTATGAAGCCGCGCCGTGGGGCGGCTGTTTCCGGAGACAGTCCGGGACCTTAATTTTTCTTGTCCGCCGTGAACGCGTTCTTCTGCGCGTCCCAGTCGATCTTGACCGCGTCGCCCTCGCCGATGCGGCCCTCGAGCTCGGCCTCGACGATGGCGTCGGACAGCTGGCGCTCGACGATCTGCTTGAGGGGCCGCGCG